>VAXT01000021.1 GCA_005883245.1 Actinomycetota bacterium
CGCCGGCGACGGTGATTGCACCGCCTTCACCGAGCCGCTTCGTGAGGCCGAAGTCACACAGATAGCAGTGGTCTCCCGAATCGACGAGCACGTTGGCGGGCTTGACGTCCCGATGCACGAGCCCGCGCTCGTGCGCTGCGTCGAGAGCGTCGGCTACCTGCTCGACCAGGGGAAGCGCCCGCTCCGGCGTAAGCGGCCCATCCTCCTCGAGCGTGGCGCGCAGATCCGTTCCTGCGACGTATCTCGTCGCCAGATAGACCTCGCCGTCGGCCTCGCCCGCCGCGTACACCGGGAGGATCCCCGGATGGTCGATCGATGCCGCCAAGCGCGACTCGCGCAGGAAGCGCTCACGGAACGCGGCGTCGCCGGCGAGCTCTGGAGCAATCAGCTTGAGCGCCACGGGGCGGTCGAGTCCCAGCTCCGTCGCGCGGTAGACGACGCCCATGCCCCCACGGCCAACCTCATCCTCGAGGCGGTAGCCGGCCAGCTGCGATCCGATCCCGATGCTCATTCCAGACCAGGATTGTCGACCGTTTGAGGGAGCTCGTACAAGCATCGGGCCGGCTCGCAGGCACGCTCGACTATCTCGCCCCGGAGCAGATCCGCCAGGGTGACGTCGACGGGCGAGTCGACCAGTACGCCCTCGCCTGTGTTCTCTACGAGTGTCTCGCAGGCCGGCCGCCCTTCCGGCGGGAGAGCGAGGCGCAGACGCTCTGGGGCCATATGCAGGAAGCGCCGCCGCCTCTTCCCGGCTATCCGGAGCTCGACGGAGTGCTCGCGCGCGGTCTCGCGAAGCATGTGGCCGAGCGCTACGAGGACTGCGGGCAGCTCGTCGAGAGTGCTCGTGCCGCGCTCGGGCTCGGCCCCTCCCGGGGAGTCCTGCTGCGCCGCCGGCGCCGCCTCGGTCGGCGCCTGCTGCTCGTCGGGGCCGCACTCATCGCGGTAGCCGTCATCGTCGCGGCGCTCATCGCCACACTCGGCTCAAAAGGCGCGATCGTTGCTCATCCGAACTCGATCGCGGCCGTCGATCCGTCCTCGCGAAAGGTCGCTGCCGCGGTCCCCGTGGGCGATGCCCCGACGATCGTGGCCGCATCCGACCGCTGGGTCTGGGTCATCAACTCGAATGACGGGGCCGGAACCATCTCGAGAATCGATCCGCGGAGGAAACGCGTGGTCTCGACGTTCTCGGTCGGCGGCAGCCCGAGCGATCTCCTCGCCGCGGGCGGGTCGCTGTGGGTAGGCACCAAGGAAGGTCGGGTTCTCGAGATAGAGCCAGCAACCGACATCGAGATCGCGAGCTGGCGGCTTCCCAATGCTGGTCGGTCGAGCCCGTTCGTCGATGATCGTGGCGCCGGCTTTCTTGCCTACGGGGCGAACACGCTGTGGGCTGCGAGCTTCCGGTCGATCTCGCGCATCGATCCCGCCACGTCCAAGCTGCTGCCCGGGCGGAGCACCGTCTGGGGGCCGTTCGACTATGGATTCGGCTCTCTCTGGACGACCGGGAGCGACACGGGACTGTTTCGCCTCGCACCGAGGACTCTGCGACGTCAGGCGACGGTCGCGCTACCGACTTCGGGCCTCGACGTCGCGGTCGGACTGGGAAGCGTCTGGCTGCCCGACGACGAAGGGCGCCGAGTCTGGCAAATCGACCCGAAAGAGGACGTCGTGCAGGCGACGTACCCGACCGGTGGCCGAACCTTCGCGGCCGCGGTCGGCGCGGGCGCAGTCTGGGCGCCCAGCGACGACGGCTCGGTCGTCCGGATCGACCCGTCGACCGGCAACGTCGAGCGAATTCGCGTGGGCGGAGCGCCGACGGGCATCGCCTACGGCGGAGGCCTCGTCTGGACGAGCGTCCAGTAGCTTGACACCGCAAAGAGCAGGGAAAATCATGCTCGTGTGAAGTCTGCGGCCGTCCCTCTCGTCGTGCTCGCGATCGCGGCTGCGGGATGCGGAGGCCAGAAGGCGGCCACGCCGGTCGATGCGTCGACCTGCACCGACCTCGTCTACCGAGGCGAAGGTCAACCCGAGGCGATCGTCGTCTCCGACCTGCCGCGACGCGGCTTCGGGCGGGCGACGTCGACTCTGATGGAAGATGCGATCAAGCTCGTGCTGGCGCGCCGAGACTACCGCGCCGGCGACCTCCGCATCGGCTACCAGGCCTGCGACGACACCGTGGGCGACGAGCCCTTCGACCAGGGACTGTGCGAGCGGAACGCGAAGGCGTACGCTGCTGCGGCGGACGTGATCGGCGTGATCGGACCCTGGAATTCGGGCTGCGCCGCTGCGGAAATTCCCGTGCTGAGCCATAAAGCGGCTGGGCCGCTCGCGATGATCAGCCCTTCCAACACGTATGCGGGGCTGACGCGGAAGGCCCTGGACTCGCCCAAGGCTCCGGGGGTCTACTATCCGGACGGGTTGCGCAACTACGTCCGGGTCGTGCCGCCCGACAACGAGGAAGCAAAGGCAGTGGCGCTTCTTGCGTCGCGGCTCGGCGCGAAAAGCGTCGTCTCCGTCTCGACGGCGGACGCCTACGGCCAGGGCCTCAGCGGGCCGTTCATCGACGAAGCGCGGGCGCAGGGGCTCCGGGCGAGAGACTTCGAGTGGGTCCGTGAGCCGACGTTTGCACCGCTGGCCGGGCAAGTGGCCGCCCGCAAGCCTCAGCTGGTCTACCTCGCCGGTCTCCCGAGCCTCAACGGCAGGCGCCTCATCGAGGATCTGCGCAGGAAGCTCGGGCGCGATGTCCTCTTGGTCGGAGGCGACGGCTTCCTCTTCCCTCCTCCCGCCGAGCTCGGTCCCGCAGCACAGGGAATGCTGATCGCTCTCGGCGGCGTTCCGTCCGAGAAGCTCCCAGCGGCAGGCAAGTCGTTCCTGCGCAGCTTCGGAAAGCCCGCGTACGACGCTCGGGGCGGGTACGGCGCACCAGAGGCTGCGCAGTCGGCCGAGGTGCTCCTCGACGCGATCGGCCGCTCCGACGGCAGCCGGGCGTCGGTCGTCGACGAGCTCTTCAAGACAGACGTGAAGGACGGGATTCTCGGGTCCTTCCGCTTCGACAGGCAGGGTGACATCGATCCCGCGACAGTCGGCTTCTTCCGGGTCGCGGACGGCAAGGTCGTCGTCGATCGCGTCGTCCGGGTCCCGGCCGCCGGGTAGACGCCGCAGTCGAAAGGAGGGGCTCGGCCGAGCCCCTCCCCTCGAGCGAAGCCGAACCTCCTCAGGCGGCGACCGGACGGCCCGGGCCGCGGAGGATGAGCACGAGGCCCGCGCCCAGGAGCACGAGCGCGATTCCGAAGCCGCTCGCCGCGCCGACACCGGCATCCGTCCAGTCGAAACCGCCGTCGGCGACAAGCACGAGCGTGGGCCGTGCGATCGAAGGCGTGCTGCGCGCAAACGCTCGATCGTCCGGGCTCACGACGCTCCGGTGCGTGGGGGCCGAGCCTGCGAAGGTCGTGCCCCGGGAGACTGCTCGGTCGTCCGGTACCGTACCGCCGTCCCGGTGAACTTCGTTCCACGTCGTCCCGCGCGGGAGGGCCCGGTCGTCCGGAGAGCTTCCGGCCAGAGCCGCCGAGGGCCCGACGAGTGCGAGGACGGCTGCGACGGTGGTGATGGAGAGACGAACCTTCATGGTGGTGCTCCTTCCTTGGTCGACAACTGGAAGGAGCTTCGGCCGCCCCGGTAAACGCTCGCCGAAAAGCTGGTAAAAGGCTCGGGTGTTCTTCCGGATCCTCGGGCCTCTGGAGGTCGTCGAGGGCGATCGCTCGCTTCCGCTCGGCGGGCCCAGGCAGCGGGCGTTGCTGGCAATCCTCATCCTGCGTGCGAACGAGGTCGTGTCGAGTGAACGGCTCGCCGATCAGCTGTGGGGCGAAACGCCGCCGCCGACGGCCGCGAAGGCGATCCAGGTCTATGTCTCCAAGCTTCGCAAGCTGCTCGGTGAGGGCCGGCTCCTCACACGCGCGCCCGGGTACATGGTGCTGGCGGACTCGTCCGAGCTCGACCTCAGTCAGTTCGAGCAGCTGGTATCCAGGGCGCGGCAGTCCGATCCCGCAGCCGCTTCCGCGCTCCTTCGCGAAGCACTGGCGCTCTGGCGGGGACCGCCGCTCGCGGATCTCGAGTACGAGGCTTTCGCCCAGACCGAGATTTCGCGTCTCGAGGAGCTCCGCCTCGCCGTCCTCGAGGAGCGCATCGACGCTGATCTCACCGCGGGAGGGCATCGCGACGTGCTTGGGGAGCTGGAGGCGCTCGTGACCGCTCATCCGCTGCGGGAGCGGCTTGCCGGCCAGCTGATGCTCGCCCTCTACCGGTCGGGCCGCCAGGCGGAAGCACTCGGGGCCTACCAGGACGCCAGGCGCGTGCTCGTCGAGGAGATGGGGCTCGAGCCGAACCCTGCGCTCCAGCGGCTCGAGAAGGCGATCCTGGCCCAGGATCCCGCGCTCGATCCGCCTCCGTCGCCGACCGGGGCTTCTGCGCCCGCTCCCGAGCGCGCGATCCTCGTCGCACCGCTCGATGCAGAGAGCATCGACTCACTGCTCGCCCTCGCGGCGCCGCTCGCCACCGAGCCGCCGCGTGAGCTGATCACCGCGCGTGCGCTGGACACCTCGGAACAGACCGAGCTCGCGCGAGTGACCGACGATCTCCGCGCACGTCGCGAGTCGTTGGTCGAG
>VAXT01000022.1 GCA_005883245.1 Actinomycetota bacterium
ATAACTCCCCCTTGCTTTCGTCGTCCGCGAGAGCGCCTCGTGCCACCATCTCGAGTGTCCTCACTGCCTCACTCCCCTTCATGGCTGCCGCAGTCGAGTGTCGTCTCCGTCGATTGCCCTGCCGAACAGCGGAGCGAGAGACTCCGTCGCCGCACGCAGCTGCTTCGCGTAGCGCCCTCGCGCCCGCTCCACTCTCCCAACGGGCAGGAGCGGCCGCATCGGCCGGACGGACTATTCGCCGTTCAAATTTTCTGAACGGTGCCCGACGAATTCGACAGCGGCTTCCCGGCTCGAAACCTCGAGCTTCCTCAGAATCGAGCCGATATGACGCCGCACTGTCGTATCCGTGATGAAGAGGCGCTCCGCGATGCCCTTGGTCGAGAGACCCTCGCGCAGACAATCGAGCACCTCCCACTCCCGGTTGGTCAGATCGTGCGGGCTTGGACGCACCGGGCCGGTCTCTCCGTGCCGAGCGCGAGTGCGAAACTCCCAAATCAGACGCGCGGCGAGCGAGGGCGGCAGCGCAGCTCCTCCGCTGAGTACGTCGTCGAGCGCCGTCCCGAGCTGCGCCGGGTCCATCCCCTTGAGCAGATAGCCCGACGCGCCCGCCTGCAGGGCAGCGAAGAGATCATCGTCGTCACCAGACGCGGTCAGAATCACTACCTGCGTCTCAGGCAACTTCGCACGAATCTCCACGGTCGCCTCGATGCCGCCCCCGCCCGGCATGTGGATGTCGAGCAGGCAGACGTCGGGACGGTGCTTCAGCGCCGCAGCGACGGCGCGCGAGCCCGTCCTCTCCTCCGCGCAGATCACGAATCCGGCCTCTTCGAGGGCGAGCCTGACACCGACCAACGTCGGCTCATGGTCGTCGGCGATCACCACGCGCGGGCGGCTCATGTCTCGTCGGCGCGGCAGGCAGAACGGGCGGTAGTCGTGCGGGCGACTCTGGCGCCCGCAACGAACGCGCCGCAATCGCACAGTTGAAGCTGGGCTGCCGTCGCCGCTTTCCCCCTCAGCAGCGGATCTACGCCTACTTGCCGTTAGTTACCCAAGGATCGTTTCCTGTAAACGGCTGGGTCTGTCCTGCCGCTCGGTGTCAGAGACGGCTCAGCAGCACGAGCAACTCGGCGGGCGAGTCGACGACGACGTCGGCCGCCTCCACCAGCTCGCTGGGCGCCTCATCCGAGGAGACGGCGACCCGGATGCCCATCTCGAGGCCGTCGAGCGCGCGGAACGCATCGATGTCGGTCGTGTCGTCGCCCGCGTAGAGCGCCCGGCCTAAGCCTGCATCGCCGAGCAGCTGCGTCACCGCCGTCCCCTTGTCGGCCCGAACCGGCGGACGGATCTCGAGCACCTTGCGCCCGAAGCGAGGCGCGAGACCGGCTCCGCGGGCCCGCTCCGCGACCCCTTCGAGGTACTCGAGCGCCTCCTCCTCGTTCACGGCCTCGCGGTAGTGGAAGGAGACGGTCAGGGCCTTGTCCTCGACCGGCCAGTCGACCGTCGACGCGAACCGGTGGATCTCGTCGCGCCAGCGATCCGCCTCGGGTGCGAGCTCGAGCCCGTGGGAACCGACGTAGCGCACACGGTCGACCCCGACGAGCCGCCGCGCGTCCTCTCCGGTGCGGCCGCTGACGCAGGCGACGAGGGCGTAGCGGCCGACGAGCCGCTCGACCTCCTTCCGCGCCTCCTCGGGCACGCGCGCCTGCTCCGGGCGGCGCACGATCGGGGCGAGCGTGCCGTCGACGTCGAGCACGATCGCAGCGCGCTCGGGAGCTTCGGCGAGACGGTCGAGGGCAGACACGGTTCGTACGATACGGCGGTGCGCTTGATCGCAATCGGCCTCGTCGCAGGCTTCTTCAGCGCGTTGTTCGGGGTCGGCGGCGGGATCGTCGTCGTCCCGTTGCTGATCCTCCTCGTCGGGTTCGAGGAGCGGCCCGCGATGGCGACGTCGCTCGCCTCGATCGGGCTGATCGCCGCGGTCGGCACGATCTCCTACGCGGCCCGAGGCAACGTCCACTTCGGCTACGGCCTGCTGCTCGGCCTTCCCGCCGCGCTGGGAGCAGTCGCCGGCACGGCGCTCCAGCAGCGAATCGCCGGCCCGATGCTCAGCTACGGCTTCGCTGCGCTGCTCACCGCGATCGGGATCTGGTTGCTCGTCTGATGGAGGTCGTCGCTCTCCTCCTCATCGGGCTGCTCGCCGGAGCTCTCGGCGGCCTCTTCGGTGTCGGCGGCGGGCTGATCTTCGTGCCGACGCTCGTCCTCGTGATCGGGCTCGGCCAGGTCGACGCGGAGGCGACCTCGCTCCTGGCGATCCTGCCGGTCGTCATCGCGGGTACGTGGCGGCAGCATCTGTACGGGAACGTGCGCGGGCGGGCAGGGGTTGTGATCGGGCTGACCGCGGTGGCCGGCATCGAGCTCGGTGTCCTGACCGCCAAGGCGCTGCCCGAGCTGACGCTTCGGCGACTCTTCGCGCTCCTCGTCCTCTTCGTCGCCGCGCAGCTCGCCTGGCGGGCGCACCGCTCGAGCCCGGCTAGGCCCGGGTAGCGGCCGACACGAGGAAGATCCCGACGAAGCCGGGCGCGGGCGGGGAGGCGGGACGGAAGAATGTTCGAGGGCATCGCTCGGATCCCCCATAATGATCGGCGTGGGTCGCCTCGCCCCAGTCGCCGCCGCGCTTGCGGCCGTCGTTGCGCTGTCGGTCGGTTCCGCCTCGGCCACCCGGTCCGCGACCGATTTGACCGCCGCGCGTGCGTTCGCGGTCCAGGTCGCCGTTCCCGGCCAGTCGGGAAGCGCGACGCCGTCGGTCTCCGCGCCCCCGGACTCGGTCGGGGTCGGCGGCTCCTTCGCCTATCCGAGCGACGGATCGGTGATCAGCGCGGGCTCGGTGACCTACGGCGCTTTCGCGAACCCGGGCCAGTCCGCGACGTCGAGTGCTTCCGCCGAGGTCTCGACGATCTCGATCTTCGGCGGCGACGTGACCGTGGCCACGGTCAGCGCAAAGGCGAGGGCGTCGGCGAACTCGAAGAGGTCGTCGGCCGACTCGAGCGGATCGGCCGTGACCGGGCTCGCGATCCAGGGACAGCCCGTGACCCCCGCGTCCGGCACGCAGTTCCCGATCGGCGACTGGGGCTACGTCGTGACGCTCCAGCAGGGCCTGACGTCGCTCGACACGAAGCGTTCCGCCGGCACGCGGGCATTCGTGACAGGTCTCCAGGTTCGTCTGACGGCCGACCACTACGGGCTACCGGCCGGGACTGAGGTGATGGTCGGCTACGCGGAGGCCGGTGCGAGGTACGCCCCGGCGGAGAAGGTCGCCCCGAAGCCGAAGCCCACTCATCCCACCAGAGGCTCGGGGCAGAAGAAGAAGCACCAGAAGAAGGCTCCGAGCACCGGCGTCGGTCCGGAGAAGCCGAACCTGACGATCCGGCCCCCGCCCGACGTGACTCCCCGTCTGACCGCCGGCGGCTACGTGTTCCCGGTGTACGGGCCGTCGTCGTTCGGCGACACGTTCGGCGCACCGCGCGGCGACGTCCCCTCGGGCTGGCATCACGGCGAGGACATCTTCGGCCAGCTCGGCGAGCCGCTCCTGGCTGTCGCGGACGGAACGGTGTTCTCCGTCGGGTGGAATGATCTCGGTGGCTATCGCCTCTGGCTTCGCGACAAGGCCGGCAACGAGTTCTACTACGCCCACCTCTCGGCGTACTCGCCGCTCGCCGTCAACAACCGGCAAGTCAAGGCAGGCACGGTGCTCGGGTTCATGGGCAACACTGGAGACGCGTCGACGACGCCGTACCACCTCCACTTCGAGATCCACCCGGTCGGTCTGCTCTATCTCGGCTACGACGGCGCCGTGCGGCCGTACCCGTACCTCATGGCCTGGAAGCATCTCGAGGACGTCGACTTCGCCGGGGTCGCGGGCTGGGCGCCCCCCATTTCACCGACGAGCAGCGCCCCGAAGCCGGGAGCGATCCTGCTCTCGCAAACGGACATCTCAACCGCAGACGGCCTCGACCCGGGGTCGCTCGAGCGCACCCTCAAGCAGGCTGCGCGTACAGACCGGGGTTAGGAGAACCCCGCCGTCCCAACAGTGCGGTCTAGCGGCAGTCGGCGCAGGTCCCCGTCACCTCGACGGTGTGGGCGCTGATCGCGAACTTGTGCTTCACGGCTAGCCGCTTCAGCCAGTCATCCAGGTCGCAGCCGTCCAGCTCCACGACGCGGTGGCACTCGCGACAGACGAGGTGGTGGTGGTGACCTTCACCGCAGAGGCGGTAGCAGAGCTCCCCGGGGCGGTGCGCTAAGGCATCCACAACGCCGTTGCTGCTGAGGAGCGCGAGGGTGCGATAGACGGTCGCGAGCCCGATCGCTTCCCCGCGCTGCGCCAACCAGGCGTAGATCTCTTGGGCGGTGGCGTCGTTTGGCTCGGCCGCAAGTGCCCGCAGGACAGCCATGCGCTGGCGAGTTGCACGGACCCCGTGTCGCTCGAGCTCGGACCGCTCGTGTTGTTGCGCCTGTGCGGTCATACCCTTAGAGTAAC
>VAXT01000170.1 GCA_005883245.1 Actinomycetota bacterium
TTGGCGAGATCCTCCACGAGCGAGAAGCTCTCCGGGCCGCCGACCCCGCGGCCGCCGGCCACGATCACGTTTGCGTCCTCGATCGACGGGCCTTCGGACTCCTCGTGCGCTTGCTCCACCATCGTCGCCTGCGTGGAGAAGGCCTCGAACGAGGGGGTAAATTCCTCGACCTCCGCCTCGCCGCCGGACTCGACCGGGTCGAATGCACCCGGGCGGAAGAGCGCCAGCTTGACGTCGCTCGTCCAACCCACGTCCGCGTACACGCTGTCCTCGAGCGCAGGCCGTGTGCCGACGAGCGAGCCGTCCTGCGAGGCGATGTCCACGAGATCCCAGTTCAGCCCCGCGTCGAGCCTGGCCGCGAGACCTGCGGCGGTGTCCGAGGCCAGCACGGAGGCGGCGAAGAGCACCGTGTCGATCCCCTGGTCGCGGACGAGCTGGGCGAGCGCGTCGACGCGCGGCTGCGGGAGCGCCGCCTCGAGCTCGGGCGCTTCTCCCACGTAGACCTTCTGCGCCCCGAACCTGCCCGCCCCGGACGCGAGACTCTTCACGTCCGAGCCGAGTAAGACGCCGACGACGTCGCCGCCGAGCGAGGCCGCCTTGCCGAGGACGCCCAGCGAGCCCTTCTGAAGCTCGCCCTCGTGGTCTTCGAGGAAAACCGCGACCGTCACAGGAGCTTCTTCTCCGCGAGGAAGTCGGCGATCTGCTCGGCGGCGCTGCCGTCGTCCTCGATCCTGCGCGCATCACCTCGCGCCGGGGGATCGCCGAGGGCGAGGACGCTCGTCCCGGAGCCCTGCTCGCCGAGCGCGCCCGCAGCGAGGCCGAGGTCCGAGCCGGACAGGGTCTCCTGCGGCTTCTTCTTCGCGCCCATGATCCCCTTCAGCGACGGGTAGCGCGGCTCGTTGATCGCATCCGACACGGCGACGATCGCGGGCATCGGCGCCTCGATCACGTCGTAGCCGAACTCCGTCTGGCGCTTGCCCCGCACCGTGCCGTCCGCGACCGTCAGCTCCGCGACCTGCGAGATGACCGGACGGCGGAGGCGGTCCGCGACCGCGGCCCAGAGGACGGCGCCGTCCGAGTCGCTCGACTGCTGCCCGAAGAGGACGAGGTCCGCGCCCTCCTTCTCGAGGGCGGCCGCGAGCGCGCGCGAGGTGGCGACGAGGTCCGACCCGGCCGCGCCCTCGTCCGTGATCAGCACGGCACGGTCGGCGCCCATGGCGAGCGCCTTGCGCAGCGAGTCGAGCGCACCGGCAGGCCCCATCGAGACCAGCACGACCTCGCCCTCGCCTTCGGCCTCCTTCACCTTCAACGCCTCCTCGACCGCCTGCGAGTCGAAGTGGTTGAGCGCGCCTTCGCCGGAGCGGTCAAGCCGCTTCGTGTTCGGGTCGATGCGCTTCGTGACACCCGCATCCGGGACTTCTTTGACACAGACGGCGATCTTCACCAGCAGGGACTCTAACTTTGGACTCGAGACTGGGGCTTCGGGCGATAGAACGCCCGCGCAGGCAAAGCCTGCACGGGCTCCAGTGCGGCATCGCAAGCGACGCCGCAGGAGCAGGGACTCTAACCACGGGCGAGAAGGCCGTAGCCGGCGGGAACCCGTGGTACGCTCCTGCCCTTCGAGCGCGCGACCGGCCCCCTCATGCTGAGCATCCGGACGACAGCCCGAGCACTTCTTGTCTTGGCCCTTCTCGGCTTCGCCGCAGGGTCGGCTGCCGCCTTCCCGGTCGACCCGGGAAACATCCGCCCGCCGGTCCCCAAGCCGAAGCCCAAAGGCCAGATCGTCTTTCCGGTCCTGGGCACGGTCGAGTTCAGCGACGACTACGGCGCGCCGCGTCCCCAGGGGCCGCACGAGGGCATCGACATCCTCGCGCCGAGACACGCGCTCGCGCTGGCGGCAGAGCCCGGGCGCGTCCGCTTCTACACCGGCTCGGGCCGGGCTGGCTGCATGCTCTACCTCGACGGCAAGAGCGGCACCACCTACTACTACATCCACCTGAACAACGACCTGACGAACGGGAACGACAACCGGGGCGGATGCAGGCTCGGGGTCACGTTCCCGAAGGGCCTGAAGAGCGGCGCGCGCGTAAGTGCGGGGCAGCCGATCGGCTACGTCGGCGATTCGGGGGACGCGAACGGGGTCCACCCGCATCTGCATTTCGAGGTTCACCCGCACGGGGGCCGCTCGACGAACCCGTACCCACGGCTCCTCGCAGCGCGCCGGATGCTCTTCTACGTCCCGCCCGGCACGACGTTCACGCTCTCGATGACCGCGACTGTCGTCTCGACGAGCTCGGAATCGCTGCGAGTGCGCGTCAACACGCTGCACTCCTTACCGGGGAACATGGTCCTCCGCAGGCTCGACCGCCCGCTCGTGCTGGCCGTTCCGTCCTACGCGAGCATCGAGCGGGGCGTGGTGGGCAACGCCGTCCAGCTGTCGGACGCAAAACGAGGCGAACGGGTCTCGGTGTGGACGGAAGCGGCGACGGTGACCGCCGCCGCTTCCGAAGGCAGGGCCGGCGCGATCAGCGCCGAGCGGATCGTCCTGCCTGCTGCTTGACCTCGGTCCCCCAGGACAGCGAGCTGAAGGCGCCCTTGGCCAGGAGCTGCGGCTTGCCGTCGCTGTCGATCAGCCAGAGGCCGGTGGGCGGGTCGGCGACTGCGAGCACAGTTCCGTCCGGCGACCACGTGGCGTCGAGGGAGTTCACCTCGGTCGGCCCGGCCTGAGGGCCGTTCGAGCCGTCGTCCCCCAGGAACGCGAGGACGTTCTGGCCGGGTGGCCAGCCGGGCTCGCTGACGTCGTAATCGCCGTCGGCGACCTCGTGCGCGTCGGTTCCGTCGGCCGCCACGGAGTAGACGACGATCGTGTCTTCCTCGCTCGAGTCGCATCCGCCGGGGGTGGTGCAGGTGTCTCGCTGGACGAAGACACGCGTGCCGTCCTCCGACCAGGCCGGCGACGAAGCGTCCTTCATGATCAGCTGCGCGTGCGTGCCGTTCGGCCACATCGTGTACACACTGGTCGAGGCGTTCTCGGTCTGGTCGACGGCGAGCAACCGTCCGTCCGGGGACCAGCTGGGATGATCCATGTCTGCCGTCCCCTCGAGCCTGAGCATGCCGCGGCTCTTGGGATCGATCACGTAGAGCGCCCCGTCGCCCTTCGCCGCGAGCAACCCGTTGACCGGAGGCGGAGGATCCGCCTGCTGGCCGAGGAGCCCGAACGGGCTCGTCCCGACGGCGAGTGCAGGTAGCACGAGCACGACCGCCACTCCCGCAACGGCGATCGCGGCGATGCGCGGAACGGTGAGCAGGCCCAGCCGGCGCCTGCGCGTGTGCGGCCTGGCGAGCACCCGGTGCATGACCACCTGTGCCTCGTAGGCCTCGTCGTCATCGTGAAAGCTCTGATCGGGATCGAGAGAGCGAACCAGGGAGAGTAGGTCCTGTCGGAACACGGGGACTCCTTTCACTTGGCAACCCCTTCGCGCGTGAGGGGAACCGGAAGCGGGTGGCCGGCGGATGACGCCGACTCTTCCAACTCGCGCAAGAGGCGCCTCTTCGCGCGGTGCAGTCGAACGCGGTACCACGCGGGCGAAACTCCGAGCACGACGGCGGCTTCACGCGGCTTGAGCTCTTCCCAGGCGGCGAGCGCAAGGACCTCCTGGTCCGTGGCGGAGAGCCGCTGGAGCGCGCCGATCAGCTCCGAGTCGGGGCCGTCGACCTGTGAGAAGGCCGCCCGAGGCTCGGCGCCGTTGAGCTTCTCCACGAGTGAGGTGCGGCGTCGAGCCGACCGGAGCTGTGTCGACAGCGTCTTTCGTGCCACGCCGAGCAGCCAAGGACGGACGTCGTCCGGCAGATCGTCGATCCGGCGCCAGGCGACGAAGAACGTCTCGGCGACGACGTCGTCGACCATGCACTCCGGAGCTCGACGCCGCGCGTAGCTTCGTACGGCGGAGAAGTGGTCGCAGAACAGAGCCTCGAGCCTGGCTTCTTCGATCGAGTTCGCCACGCACTCTCCCCTTGGCCGCTAGCTGCCCGTTCGTATGACTCATCCGGGACGAGCCCGGGGCGAAACGGTTAGCGGCCGGGTGGGGCCGGGTCTAGGAGGAGACCCAGGAGGGGCGACCGGAAGCGCCGCTCAGGAGCAGGTGCGGGCTGCCGCCATCGGCGGAGACGATCCAGAGGCCGGTCTTGCCCGCGCCCGCTTCCTCGCTCGGGCCTGCGCTGCCGGTGAACAGGAGCCGAGCCCCGTCCGGAGACCAGGTCGCGGCCGAGGAGTCGAACGAGCCCGGGCCGGCGAGGCTTTGCTCGTCGAAGAAGTGGATCGCGCTTCCGTCGGTGGGCCAGGCGAGCTCGCGGCCGTCGTAGACGTCGGCGTCCTCGAAGTCGACCCGCTCTACATTGCTTCCGTCGAGGTTCACTGCGTAGACCACGTTCGCGTCGTCGTCCTCGGGCTCGCACGGCGTCGTGCACTCGCTGCGGACGGCGAAGATCCGGTCGCCCTCTGCGGACCAGGAGGGTGACGATGCGTTCGGCAACACGAGCTGCGGGTGCGTTCCGTTCGGCCAGATCGTGTAGATGCTCGTTCCCCCGCCCTTCTCCACCTTCTCGACCGCGAGCAGCCGCGCGTCCGGCGACCACGCGGGTGCAGACATCTCCGCCGTTCCAGGCACCTTGTGCGCCTTCGCGCTGTCCGGGTCGACGAGGTAGATCCCGTCTTCTCCACGGACTGCGATCGCGCCGGCCGCCGGAGCAGGCGGCTTGGCCTTCGTCGCGGTCGCGGTACCCGCGGTCCGTGCCGGCGCCGCCGGTGTCGCGGTCGAGTCTGCAGGTGTTGCGGTCGTGTTCGGAGGCGTCGTCTTTTCGGTTGTTGCTGAAGCGGGCGGAAGCACGGGAGTCGACTCGGCGGCGCGAGCCCAGCTCGCCGGGCCATACGCCGGGTAGCCCGTGCCGACCCGGTGGACCTTCGTGCCGTCCGGGGCCATGAGCCAGAGATGCGACGCGAAGTGGTCGCCGCACGATGCGGTCGTCGTCGTCGTCGATCCGCCGACGTCCATCGAGTTGAACACGAGCTGGTCGCCCTCGGGTGACCAGACGGGAGCCTCGGCGCCGCTCTGCTCGCCATGGAGGATTGTCTCCTTGCCGGTCGCACGGTCGAGTACGACAGCGACGGCCCCTGCGCCGCTGCCCTTCGCGCCGTAGCGGTCGTAGGCGAGCTTCGACGAGTCGGGCGACCACGACACGCTCGCGCTCTCGACCGGAGCCGTCGGCACCGCGACGGGCTCGCCGTCCGGGGTGATCAGCTCGATGCTGCCAGCGTCGACGTAGGCGATGAGCGTGCCGTCCGGCGACCACTCCGGGCCGGAGGCGTAGTACGTGTCCTTGATCGCAAGGTCGTGCGCATCGGTGCCATCGACATTCACGGTCGCGAGGCTCGTCTCGCTCTGCTCATCCCCGGAGCACGGGGTGACCGAACCGCAGGTGTCGCGGACGACGACGAGGTGCTTGCCGTCCGGCGACCACGACGGAGAGGACGCGTTCCGGAGAACGAGTGTCTGCTCGCTCCCGTCCGGCTTCATCGTGGAGACGTTGGAGCCCTCCGCTCCCCAGGCCGTGACGGCGAGCGTGGTGCCGTCGGGCGACCAGGCGGGGTCGGTCAGGTTCTCGCTCTTCGGCACGACCGTGGCCGTTCCCGTGTGCGGATCGACGATGTAGATCCCGTCTCCGCCCTGGAACGCGATCAGCCCGTTCCGCGCCGGGGCCGAGTTGCCCGCCGTTGCGCCGGATCCGACTGCCAGTAACGGCAGCGTTCCCAGCAACGCGAGCCAAACCCTCACGTTCGTCTTATCTCACGCTTTCGCGTTTCGAAACAGGCTCAACGACCCATGAAGCGGGGCTCGCGTTTCTCGACGAACGCGGTCATGCCCTCCCGGGCGTCCTTGCTCGAGAAGAGCTCGCCGAACGCCTGGGCCTCGGCCTCGAGGTTCGCCACGTAGTCGCCCTGGAGCGCGTGGTTGATCGCGGCCTTCGCTTCCGCGAGCGCGAGCGGGCCCTTCGAGGCGATCAGCTGCGCGATCTTGAGTGTCGTCTGCATCAGCTCGGCGGCGTCGAAGACGTCGTTGACGAGCCCGATCGTCAGCGCCTCCTTCGCGTCGACCACGCGCCCGGTGAGGATCAGGTCCTTCGCCACGCCCAGGCCGCAGACGCGCGCCAGCCGCTGCGTGCCGCCCCAGCCGGGAAAGATCCCGAGGTTGACCTCCGGCTGGCCGAGCTTCGCGGTCGACGCCGCGTAGCGGAGGTCGCACGCGAGCGCGAGCTCACAACCTCCGCCGAGCGCGAAGCCGTTGATCGCCGCGATAGAGACCTTCGGCGCGATCTCGAGCAGCTGCCCGACCTGGTGCCCGAGCCCCGCCCAGTCCTTCGCCTGCCCGACGGTGAGCCCGCTCATGTACTTGATGTCAGCGCCGGCCGCGAATGCCCTATCACCCGCGCCGGTGAGGACGACCACGCGGACGGTGTCGTCCTTCCGCAGGTCTGTGAGGCGGTCTCGCAACTCGCCGAGGGTTTCGACGTCGAGTGCGTTCATCGCCTCCGGCCGGTCGACGGTGACGACCGCGACCGCCCCCTCGCGCTGCACCCGAGCGGCTATGAGACAGGAACCTTCGCTTTCAGGAAGTCGACGATCTCGGAGGTCGGCGCGCCCGGTGTGAAGATCTCGGCCACGCCCTGGCTCTTCAGCTCGGAGGCGTCCTCGTCCGGGATCGTGCCTCCGACGACGACGAGCACGTCCTCGGCGCCGTTCTCCTTCAGCCCCTCGAGGATCTTCGGGACGAGCGTCATGTGCGCGCCCGAGAGGATCGAGATCCCGACGGCGTCGGCGTCCTCCTGGATCGCGGTCTCGACGATCTGCTCCGGCGTCTGGTGGAGACCGGTGTAGATCACTTCCATCCCGGCGTCACGAAGAGCCCGAGCGATAATCTTCGCGCCCCGGTCGTGCCCGTCGAGACCCGGTTTGGCGATGACGACACGTATCTTTCCGGCCACACCGGGGAGTGTAGTAGGGAAGATCTCGCTCGCTCAGAACGTCAGGTAATGGAAAAACCACCGTCGTGTCAATGAAACTCACCGTCGTCGGCTGCTCGCCCGCTTGGCCGAATCCTGGGGGCGCCCAGTCCGGATATTTGCTTGAAGGGCCGGGCCGCCTGCTGCTCGACTGCGGCCCCGGAGTGTTGGCGCGCCTGCGCTCGAACGGCGCGAACGGCTGGCCCGAGATCGACGCGATCGTCATCTCGCACTTCCACCTCGATCACTGGGGCGACCTCGTTCCGTGGGTCTGGGGAACGATGTGGGGCCTCGGGAAGGAACTCGAGAAGCCCGAGCTCTGGCTCCCGCCCGGCGGCCGCGAGGAGCTGGCCGGGTTCGGCACGCGCTTTGGGACGCCCGACATGTTCATCCGCGTATTCGAGCCGATGGAGTACGCGGAGGGCGAGGAGTTCGAGGCGGCCGGGCTCAAGCTCGTTGCGACACGGCTTCCGCACTACACGGTGCAGACGTTCGGCTTCCGCGTCTCGAACAGCACGCGGACGCTGGCCTACTCGGGCGACTCGGGGCCGAGCGAACGGTTGGCTCACTTGGCCGAGGGGGTCGATCTGTTCTTGTGTGAGGCGACGCTGGAGCGCGGTGAGCTGGACGGGGAGCCGCGCGGGCATCTCTCGGCCGAGGAGGCCGTGGCCGCATTCGAGGCGTCGGGCGCGAAGCGATTGCTGCTCACGCACCGCCCGAAGGAGCTGGCTCTGGACGGCGGCCTCGAGCAGGCGCACGACGGGCTCCAGCTGGACGTCTAGCTCGTCAGTTGGCGCGCGCCAAAATCGTTCGACTCTCGGCGCAGTCTCCGGAGTAAATGCTCGTTACGCTCATCGCGGGTGGCGGGTGGACGGCTTCCCCACCCGGGAGGGGATTTGGCGCGAGAGGGCGTCCGCTTTGACGTGGATTAGAAGACCGGCGTCTCTCGCCAGACGCCCCACACCTCGCGGAGCGCATCGCACATCTCGCCCATCGTCACGTACTCTCGTGACGCGTCGACGATCAGCGGCATCAGGTTCACGTCGTCCTTGGCCGCGCCCTCCTTCAGCGCTGTGAGCGCCGCCTCGACCATCGAGCTGTCGCGCTGCCCGCGCGTCGCCTGCACCCGTTCGATCTGCTTCGTCTCGAGGGCGGGGTCGACCCGCAAGAGCTCGATCGGCGCCTCTTCCTGCGCCTCGTAGCGGTTCACGCCGACGACGACCCGCTGCTTCGCTTCGACCTCGGCCTGGTAGCGGAACGAGGCGTCGGCGATCTCACGCTGGAAGAAGTTCTCCTCGATCGCCGGGATCACGCCGCCGAGCTGCCGGATTCGCGCGAAGTAGTCGTACGCCTCGGCCTCGAGGCGGTTCGTCAGGTCCTCGACGTACCAGGAGCCGCCGAGCGGGTCGATCGTGTTCACGACACCCGTCTCGTGCGCGATCACCTGCTGCGTCCTGAGCGCGATCCGCACCGCGTTCTCGGTCGGCAGCGCGAGCGCCTCGTCGAAGGAGTTCGTGTGCAGCGACTGCGTCCCGCCGAGCACTGCAGCCAGCGCCTCGAGCGCGGTCCGCACGATGTTCACCTCCGGCTGCTGGGCAGTCAGCGACACGCCCGCCGTCTGCGTGTGGAAGCGCATCAGCCACGAGCGGGGATTCTTCGCGCCGTATGTCTCGCGCAGCTCGCGCGCCCAGATTCGCCGGGCCGCGCGGTACTTCGCGATCTCCTCGAAGAAGTCGAGGTGCGCGTTGAAGAAGAACGACAGCCGCGGCGCGAAGTCGTCGACGTCGAGCCCGCGCTCGATCGCCGCCTCGACGTACGCGAACCCGTCGGCCAGGGTGAACGCCAGCTCCTGAATCGCGTTCGAGCCCGCCTCGCGGATGTGGTACCCCGAGATCGAGATCGGATGCCAGCGCGGCATGTCCTGCGCGCAGAACTCGATCATGTCCACGACGAGCCGCATCGAGGGCTTGGGCGGGAAGATCCACTCCTTCTGCGCGATGTACTCCTTGAGGATGTCCGTCTGGATCGTCCCGCGGAGCTCCGAGCGCGGCACGCCCTGCTGCTCGCCGACGCACACGTAGAACGCGAGCAGCATCGCGGCCGGCGAGTTGATCGTCATCGAGGTCGAGACCTCGCCGAGCGGGATCCCGTAGAAGAGCGTCTCCATGTCCGCGAGCGAGTCGATCGCCACGCCCTCGCGGCCGACCTCCCCGAGCGAGCGCGGGTGGTCCGAGTCGTAGCCCATCAGCGTCGGCATGTCGAAGGCCGTGGACAGGCCTGTCTGGCCGTGCTCGAGCAGGTAGCGGAAGCGCTCGTTCGTCTCCTCGGCCGTGCCGAAGCCGGCGAACTGGCGCATCGTCCAGAGCTTCCCGCGGTACATCGACGGGTAGACGCCGCGCGTGAACGGATACACGCCCGGGTAGCCGAGGTCGCGGTCCTGGTCGAGCTCGACGTTCTCCGGTGTGTAGAGCGGCTCGTTCTCGAGGCCGGAGATCGTCGAGGTGAGCTCGTCGCCGCGCTCAGCCGTCGAGTCGTAGAGCTCGCGGCGCCAGTCGTCGACGCCGCCTCCGACCCCGCGCTTGTCCTCCGTCGTGGCCATCCGGACGAATTCTAGGTGTCGGGCAGTAGTTCCTAGGTCGAGCCGCCCGGTTTCCAGAGTGGTTCCGGGCCGCCGGCGTTGGCGGTCCGGGCCAGGATGAAGAGCAGGTCCGAGAGCCGGTTCAGGTAGACGAGCGCAAGCTGGTTGATGTCCATCTGCTCGGCCGCCTCGAGCGCTTCCCGCTCGGCGCGGCGACAGACGGCGCGCGCCACGTGCAGTCGCGCTGCGACCTCGGAGCCGCCCGGGAGGACAAAGCTCGTCAGGTCCGGCAACTCGGCGTTGAAGCGGTCGCAGTCGTGCTCGAGCGCGGAGATCTGGGCGTCGCTGATCCGCAGCCGGTCGGTGACTCCGAACGGAACGGAGAGGTCGGCGCCGAGATCGAACAGCTCGTTCTGGACGCGGGTCAGCACCTCACGGAGCTCGTCGGGAAGATCCGCGGCGAGCGCGAGCCCGATGTGCGAGTTCAGCTCGTCGACGGCGCCGAAGGCCGCGATGCGGCAGTCGAGCTTCGGCACGCGGGTTCCGTCTCCGAGGCTCGTCTCGCCGCGGTCCCCCCCGCCCGTGTAGATCCGGGTGAGGCGGACGGGCTCGTCCCGTTCCCGCGGCACGGTCATAGATTACGACGCATGGAGATCCGACCGGCGCGAGACCAGGAGATAGAGCCGCTGACCCAGCTGTTCATCCGGGCGCGCAACGAGATGGACTACCTGCCGCGCGTCCCCGACGAGGCGGCGGCGCCTATCGCAGCGCGCATCCGCGAGCACGAGGAAGTCTGGGTCGCCGAGGAGGAGGGCCGGCTCCTCGGCTTCCTCGGGATCGAGCATTCGACGAACCTCGACGCGCCGGTCCTCGAGAAGCTCTACGTCGAGCCGGCGGAGCAGAACCGCGGCATCGGCTTGGCGCTCCTCGAGATGGCGAAGGAGCTCCGCCCGGCCGAGTTGTACCTCTGGGTCTTCCAGAAGAACCCGGCGCGGCGCCTGTACGAGCGCAACGGCTTCGTGCTCGTGAAGCTCACCGACGGCGCGGACAACATGGAGCGGGAGCCGGACGCGCTCTACCGCTGGAACGGAAGCGTGTGAAGGACGCGCCAGACGTCAGGCTCGTGCTCCCCCATGAGCACGGCTTCGTCGACCTCGAAATGGGCCGGCAGCAGCCCTGACAGCCGCTCCTCGACGCGGGACAGCAACGTGTGAGGATCGTCGCCGCCGTCCAGTGTGAGCGACGCATGCGGCGGAGGGTCCTGAGCCGCTCCGCCGTAGGGCGGGAACTCGGGAAAGAGCTCCCAGAGCGCGCGCATGGTCGCGCGCAGTTGCCCGTCGGGCTCGGGGACACCGTAGACCGCACCGCCTCCCTCCCACTGCGCCACGCCGGCGATGTCGAAGCTCAAAGGATGTCGTGACGCGAAGAAGTCACGCGCCATCTGCAGGTAGTCGTCGAGCTCCTCAATCGGTGCGAACGGGTAGAGAAGCGTCAGCGAGAGCGGGATGTTCTCCGGGATCCGCTCCGGGTAGAGCTCGTCGTGCGCCTGCGCCAGCTCCGGGGCGTGCTCGGCGAGGAAAAGGGTGATCGCAGTGCCCACTAGCCGGAGGCCAGCGCGCGCTGCTGGAGCCCGAGAATCGAGCGCGCGATGACGAGGCGCTGGATCTCGCTCGTGCCCTCGTAGATCTCCGTGATCTTCGCGTCGCGGTAGTAGCGCTCGACCGGGAACTCCTTCGTGTAGCCGTAGCCGCCGAGGACCTGGATCGCCTCGCCCGTCGTGCGGCGCGCGGTCTCCGAGGCGAAGAGCTTCGCTTTGGCGCCCTCCTCGGTGTGCGACAGCCCTTGCTGCTTGCGCCACGCTGCCCGGTAGACGAGCAGGCGCGCCGCGTCGATCTCCGTCGCCATGTCCGTGAGCTTCCACTGGATGGCCTGGAACTCGGCGATCCGCTTTCCGAACTGCTTGCGCTCGAGCGCGTAGTTGCGCGCAAAGTCGTAGGCAGCCTGGGCGATCCCGAGCGCCTGGGCACCGATCCCGATCCGGCCGCCGTCGAGCGTCGCCATCGCGACCGTGAACCCCTTGCCCTCCTCGTGGAGCAGCCGATCCGGGGCGACTTCAGCACCTTCGACCGCGATCGAGTTCGTGACCGACGAGTTGAGGCCGAGCTTCTCCTCGTGGCCGGTGACGCGGATGTGGTCGGCGTCGAGGATGAACGCGCTGACCCCGCGCGCGCCCGGTGTGTCCGGGTCGGTGCGCGCGAAGAGCAGAAACGTTCCCGCGTGCTCGGCAGTTGAGATGAATTGCTTCGTGCCGGTGATGCGCCAGCCGTCCCCATTCGCCTCGGCCGCCGTACGCAGTGAGCCCGCATCCGAGCCCGCCTCGGTCTCCGTCAGCGCGAAGGCGCCGATCAGCTCCCCACGCGCCAGGGGCGGCACGAACCGCGAGCGCTGCTCGTCGGTGCCGAAGGTGAGGATCGGCAGCGTGGCGGCGCTGGTGTGGACACCGACGGTGACGCCGACACCGGCGTCCGCCCGCGAGAGCTCCTCGAGCACGAGGATGTAGGAGAGGAAGTCTGCGCCCGCGCCGCCGTACTCGTCCGGCACGCAGACGCCCATCAGCCCGAGCCCGGCGAGCTTGCCGAAGACCTCCTTCGGGAAACGGTGCTCGCGGTCCCACTCGGCGGCGTGCGGTTCGATCTCGGCGGCCGCGAAGTCGCGCGCGAGCGTCTGGATCTCTTTCTGCTCGGTGGCTAGCTCGAAGTCCACGAGCCGAGTATATGAAGGTCCGTGCCACATCATATATGATATATTAACCACATGGCAGGCCACGCTTTGCGTGAAGCTCGTCGCCGCCACGGCGTGTCGCAAGCGCGCCTCGCGGCTCGCGCGGGAACCAGCCAAGCGGCGATCTCCCGGCTCGAGCGCGAGACCGTCTCGCCCACCGTCGACACACTCGAGCGGCTGTTCGACGTCCTCGGCGAGGCGCTCGTCTTGACCGCCGAGCCCATCGAATACGGACACGACCGGACCCTCTTGCGGCGGAACCTGGCGCTCTCCCCCGAAGAGCGGATCAGACGCGGGATCGAGTGGTCGAACGCGGCAATGCGGTTCCCGCGTGTCCCCCGATGACCGCTACGACCCCGGCCCGGCGATCGAAGCTCTCGCCGACGCCGGCATCGACTTCGTCCTGATCGGCGGCCTGGCCGGGATCGCGCAGGGCTCCGCCTACCCGACGTACGACCTCGACATCATGTACTCGCGAGAGCGCGCCAACCTCGAGCGGCTGGCCGCGCTTCTCCGGGACCTCGGAGCGACCTTGCGAGGTGCCGCGCGCCATCTGCCCTTCATACTCGATGCTGACACGCTCGAAGAGGGCGGCAACTTCACGTTCGAGACCCCGCATGGCGCGCTCGACATCCTCGCGTACCCCGCGGGAGCGCCGAAGTACGAGGACGTGAAGAGCGCCGCGGACGAGATCGACTTCGCGGGGCGACGAATCCTGGTTGCCTCGCTCGACCACCTGATCGCGATGAAGGATGCGGCCGGCCGCGAAAAGGATCGGCTGATGGCGACCGAGTACCGGACGCTCGCGGACGAGAAGCAGCGTCAGTCGTAGCTGTAAAACCCCGCGCCGGACTTGCGGCCGAGGCGTCCGGCGGCCACGTGCTCGCGGAGCAGCGGACACGGCTCGTAGCGCTCGTCGCCGAGGCCGTCGCGGAGCACTTCCATGATCGCGACGCAGGTGTCGAGCCCGATCAGGTCGGCCAGCGCGAGCGGGCCCATCGGGTGCGCGAAACCGAGCTTCGCGATCGTGTCGATCGCCTCGGGCTCAGCAACGCCCTCGTGGAGCGCCCATACCGCCTCGTTGATGAACGGCATCAGGATCCGGTTCGAGACGAAGCCGGGAAAGTCGTTCGCGACGGCGGGCGTCTTGCCGAGGTCGCGGGCCAGCTCTGTGATCGCCTCGGCGGTCTCATCGGAGGTCTCGTTGCCGCGCACGACCTCGACGAGGGACATCATCGGCACCGGGTTGAAGAAGTGCATGCCGATCACGCGGTCCGGGCGATTGGTTGCGGCGGCAAGCGTCGAGATCGGGATCGACGAGGTGTTCGAGGCGAGGACGGCGTCGGGCGGGAGCGTCTCGTCGGCGCGACGGAACACGTCCTCCTTGACCGACGAGTCCTCGATCACCGCCTCGATCATCAGGTCGGCGGGGACGAGGTCGTCGACCGGATGGACATGGCTCAGGACGTCCTCGGGGTCCGGTCCTCCCTTCTCGGCGAGCCTGCCGAGGCTGCGGCGCATCGTCTCCACACCGTGCTCGACGGCTCCCGGCGCGGCGTCGTACAGCGAGACACGCCGGCCGGAGCCTGCCACGACCTGGGCGATTCCGCCGCCCATCTGGCCCGCGCCGACGACGAGGACGTGCTCGAAGTCCACGCGCGGAGGCTACTCGGGCGACGTCTTTTCGCGCCGCCCGAACGTGACCGGAACGAGAACGATCGCGATCACGACTCCGATGAAGAAGACGAAGGACATCGCGTCGGCGTCACCGTGCTTCCGCCAGACCGGTTGCTGCTGCCGATCGCAGTCCTTCTGACCGGCGCCGCGTGGCGGGTGCGACGAGCTGGGCGCGCAGACGTAGGCCCGCGCAGGGGCGGCCGACCCGGCGAAGAGGACGACGAACACGCAGAGCAGGACCGTCACCCGACCGGCGAACACCGGCCGGCGCGGCGGCGAACGCCAGAAGCCGCAGAGCATCTCAATGAGTTAGACCGCTCGTTTGCGCCCGGAGATAGTCCTCCGACGCGAAGTTCCCTCTACCGAGGGACGCCCGTTCGAGGCACTCTCCCGAGCCGCGGATCGAGGTCCATCAGACCTCGAGCAGAAGTGCGTCGCCTTGGCCGCCGCCCGAGCAGATCGCGGCGAGGCCGAGGCCGCCGCCGTTTCGTCGCAGCTCGTGCACCATCGTCCCCACGATCCGGGCGCCCGAGGCGCCGATCGGATGTCCGAGCGCGACCGCGCCGCCGTTCACGTTCACGCGCTCCTCGTCCGCACCGAGCATCTTCGCGGAGTTGAGCACGACCGATGAGAACGCCTCGTTCAGCTCGACGCGCTCGACGTCGTCGATCGTCTTCCCTGCCTTCCCGAGCGCGATCGCGCCGGCCTTGGCGGGCGTCCGCGCGAGATAGGCGAAGTCGTCCGCGACATAGCCCTGCGACACGATCGTCGCCAGCACCTCGAGCCCGCGCCGCTTCGCGAACTCCTCGCTCGCGACGATGACCGCGCCCGCCCCGTCGTTGACACCCGGGGCATTGCCGGCCGTCGTCGTGCCCTCGGCATCGAAGACTGGCTCGAGCGCGGCAAGCTTCTCCAAGGACGTGTCCCGACGAGGCCCCTCGTCGACGGAGACGTCGCCGACCGGAACGATCTCGTCCGCGAACCAGCCCTCGTCGATCGCCCTCACGGCCCGCTCGTGCGAGCGCAGCGCCCAGCGATCCTGCTCCTCGCGCGAGATCCCGAGCTCACGGCTCACGAAGGACGCCTGCTCGACCATGTGACGCTCGTCGAACGTCGAGATCAGCCCGTCGTGGGTCATGGAGTCGATCAGTGTCCCATCGCCGAGCCGGTACCCGAAGCGCGCGTTCCTGAGCAGATACGGCGCGTTCGACATCGACTCCATGCCGCCCGTGACGATCAGCTCGTGGTCGCCGGCGCGGATCATCGCGTCCGCGATCTCGACCGCCCGGATCGACGACGCGCAGACCTTGTTGACGGTGTCCGAACCGACCTCCTTCGGAATGCCGGCGCCGATCGCTGCCTGGCGAGCCGGGGCCTGCCCCACTCCCGCCTGGAGCACCTCGCCCATGATCACGTACTCGACCTCTCCGGGCTCGAGAGCGGCACGTTCGAGCGCGGCCTTGATCGCGATCGCGCCCAGCTCGGGCGCCTTGTAGCCGGCGAGCCCGCCGCCCAGCTTCCCGAACGGCGTGCGGGTCGTCGCGACGATCACGGAACGGCTCATGTCGTTGAGCGTAACAACGAGCGTCGAGCCCGCCGCGCGGCGCCCGAGAGCTCTGTAACTCCTGCTACGTTGGAGTTAGAGATGGATCATCTGGCCGCGGTCGGCGACCCCGAGCTTCGCGAGGCGTTGCTCTTCGCGAGGAGCCACGCGCGCCCTGTGACCGCCGACGAGCTCGCCCACGACAAGGGCTTGCACCGAAACGTCGCGCGCTCCCGGCTGGAGCGTCTCGTCGAAGCCGGATTGCTCGCGGTGGGCTACGAGCGCCGGACCGGACGCTCTGGCCCGGGCGCCGGCCGGCCCGCGAAGACGTACGCGGTGGTGCCGCAGCTCGAGTCGATCGAGTTCCCCGCCGATCGGAGCGAGTCGCTCGCAGGCCTGCTCGTCGGAGCACTCGCCGCGCGGGGCGGCGAGAAGCCGCTACGTGACATCGGCATCGAGTTCGGCCGCGAGCTCGC
>VAXT01000023.1 GCA_005883245.1 Actinomycetota bacterium
ATCCGGCACTTCATGGGTTGCTCCACCTTCGCCGAGTACACGGTGATGCCCGAGATCGCGCTTGCCAAGGTCAGCCCGGAGGCGCCGCCGGAGCATGCGTGCCTCTTCGCCTGTGGGCTCTCGACCGGGCTCGGCGCCGCGATGAACACCGCGCAGGTGGAGCCCGGCTCGACCTGCGTCGTCTTCGGCGCGGGCATGGTCGGGCTCGGCGCCGTCGCGGGCTGCCGTCTGCAGGGCGCGGACCGGATCGTCTCGGTCGACCTCTCCCCGGGGCGGCTCGAGCTGGCGAAGGGCCAGGGCGCGACCGAGACACTCGTCGCCGGGCCTGACGTCGTCGACGAGATCCTCGAGCTGACGGACGGCTTCGGCGCCGACTACACGTTCGAGGCGACCGGCAACGTCGCGGTCATGCGCCAGGCCGTCGAGTCGGCGCGCATGGGGTGGGGGCTGTGCACGGTCGCGGGCGTCGCGGGCAAGGGCGAGGTGCTCGAGGTCGTCCCACGGTTCCTGATCACCGGCCGCCGTGTCGCGGGCTCCTCGTTCGGCGGCGTCAAGGGCCGCGACCAGGTGCCCGAGCTCGTCGAGCTCGCGCTCGCCGGTGACATCGACGTCGCGCCGTTCGTGTCGCACAGGATCGGGCTCGACGACGTGAACCGCGGCTTCGAGCTGATGGAGGCGCAGGACGGCATCCGCAGCGTGATCGACTTCTGACCTGTTCCTCGGGGTGCTGCCCTGGGCCTTGGTGCTTCCGGTCGAGCCCACTTCCTAGAGCGTCGCTGTCGTAGGCTGACGACTGATGGCGGCGGCGCTTGCGCTCATGGCAGCCTTTCTGTTCGCGGTCGCGGCGACGCTGCAGCAGAAGGGCGCTCTCAACCTCGACGGAGTCTCGCTCGCGACGCCGATGTCGCTCGTGCGGCTCGTGGGCCAGCGCATGTGGCTGTTCGGGACCGCGGCGCTGCTCGTCGGCTACGCGCTTCAAGCGGGCGCGCTCGACCGGGGCCGGCTCGCGGTCATCCAGCCGCTCCTCGTGACCACGATTGTCTTCGCGCTGCCGCTCGGCTGGTGGCTGACGAATCAGCGCGTCGGCCGCCGCGAGGTCGGAGGCGCGGCGGTGATCCTGTTCGGGCTCGCCGCCTTCACGATCTACGGCGACCCGGCGGGCGGGAAGGACAACGCGCCGAACGACGAGTGGGCGATCGCGATCGTCGTGCTGAGCATCGTCTGCGCGGTTCTGCTCGTGTTCGGGAGGAACGGAACGCCGACCACGACCGCAGCCGTCTACGGCACGGTCGCCGGGATCCTCTTCGGGCTCTCGGCCGCGCTGACGAAGCCGACCGTCGAGCTGCTGCACGAAGGTGTCGGGGTCATGCTCTCGCACTGGCAGTGCTATGCGCTAGCGATCGCGGGGGTGCTCGGGTTCGTCCTCCAGCAGGTGTCGCTCGGCACCGGACGGCTCGCACCGTCGGTGGCCACGGTGTCCGTGGCGAACCCGGTCGTCGGCGTGCTGATCGGGATCTTGCTCTTCG
Source organism: Actinomycetota bacterium (assembly GCA_005883245.1). GTDB lineage: Bacteria > Actinomycetota > Thermoleophilia > Gaiellales > Gaiellaceae > VAXT01. The sequence continues at coordinate 1,527 of VAXT01000023.1, forward strand.
ACGAGCGGTTGAGTCGGCCCGCATGGCATGTTCTCGTCGCGGTCATCGGCCTGCTGCTCGCGCTCGGAGGCGCCGTGTTGATCTCGCTCTCGAGCCAGCCGGGCCCCGAATCGCGCAGCGAAGCCGCAGAGGGCTCGACTGCGCTGGCCTAGAGGCCCTCGGTGTGGGCAGTCGCTTCGCGGTGATCGACGTCGGAACGAACTCGGTCAAGTTCCTCATCGGCGAGCGGGGCGCCGACGGCGAGTGGCGGACGGTCGTGGACCGGGCGGAGGTGACCCGGCTCGGCGAGGGCCTCGACCGCACCGGTGAGCTGAACGAGGAGCCGATCCGGCGCACCGTCGCCGCAATCACAGACATGGCCGAAGAAGCGGAGCACCAGGCGGTTGCGGCCGTCGCGGCGGTCGGAACGGCCGGGGTGCGGATGGCGCGGAACGGTGAGGCGCTCGTCGAAGCCGTCCGTGAGCGCACCGGGATCGATGTCCAGATCATCAGCGGGGACGAAGAAGGCCGCCTCGCATACGTCGCCGCCGCCGAGGGGTTGCACCTCGAGAACGGCTCGGTCGTCGTCTTCGACACCGGCGGCGGCAGCTCGCAGTTCACATTCGGCCACGGCGGGGAGGTCGAGGAACGGTTCAGCGTCGATGTCGGAGCCGTGCGCCTCACGGAGCGCTTCGGACTCGACGGGCCCGTGCCCCGGGAGAGACTTGCCGAGGCGCTCGCGGCGCTGGCTCTTGATCTCGAGCGTCTCGACGGCCGACCGCCGCCGGACCTGCTGATCGGGATCGGCGGCGCGGTCACGAATCTCGCCGCGGTCGAGCACGGGCTCGCGACCTACGATCCGGACGTCATGCGCGGAACGGTTCTCGACCGAGGCGAGATCGATCGCCAGATCGAGCTCTACCGGACGCGGACGGCGGATGAGCGGCGCGAGGTCGTCGGCCTCCAACCCAAGCGCGCCGAGGTGATCCTGGCCGGAGCCTGCATCGTGCGGACGGTGCTCGAGAAGCTCGGCAGCGAGTCGCTGACCGTGAGCGACCGCGGCCTGCGGCACGGGCTGCTCGAGGAGCGCTTCGGCCGCGAGTCGCCTCGCTAGGTCTCGTCACCGCCGAGGTAGAGGAGCGCGGCCTTCACGCGCCGGCTGACGTCCTCGGGCTTCCCGAGATCGAGCTTGAGGAAGATCGCGTTGATGTGGCGCTCGACGGCGCGCTTCGTGACCCCGAGGGTCGAGGCGATCGAGCCGTTGCTGCGGCCTTCGGCGATCAGGGCGAGGATCTCCAGCTCGCGTGGTGTCAGCTTCGTCAGCTCGGAATCGTCCCGCTGGCGCGAGGAGACGAGCTTGTCGACGATCCTGGAGTCGACGAGGGAGCGGCCCGCGGCCACGTCGTGCAGCGCGCGGCTGAGCTCGCTCTTGTCGTGCAGTCGCTCCTTGAGCAGGTACGCGCGCCGGTCCGAGCCCGCATTGAACAGGGCGATCGCGTAGCGGGGCTCTGCGTGCTGGCTCAGGACGACGACGCCCATCTCGGGGTGCTGCTCCCGGAGCTCGGCGGCGAAGCGGATGCCCTCGTCGGTGTTCGTCGGCGGCATCCGGATGTCGGTCAGCACGATGTCCGGAGCGGTGCGCTCGACGGCGTCACGCAGCTCGTCGAGGTCGCCCGACATCTCCACGAGCTCCACGTCCTCGATGTCGCCGAGGATGCTGACGATCCCCTCGCGGGCCAGGAAGCTGTCCTCGGCTGCGACGACGCGGATGGGCATCGGCAGTCGAGCCTAGCCAGGCGCCGTATTCCCCGCAAACAGTGGTGTCTGCACCAGGAAAGCGGTGGTGCCTCGGCTACGGGTGAATCAGTGAATCCACGCATGCCCGACCATGGTTCCCGCCTCCATACTCACGCCGAGAGGGCGTCGCAACCTTCGTCCACGACGGACGGGGGGAATGAATGGCGAATTTGACATCGAACCGTTAGCGGGGCAGCGGCGTTTCGGCGTCGATCGCCGTCCGCTCAATCCTGCGCTGCGCAGGATCGGAGCGAAGGCGATCCTCGTCGGGACGAGCGAGCCCAGCTTCCCGTTCGATGTCGTCGAGTCGAAGCTGCAGCCGCCCCCAGGGCCGGCGCGAAGCGTTCCGAGGACGGCGCTCGTCAACCGGCTGCGGGCCGCGGGCGCGTTCCCGCTCGTGCTCGTCACGGCGCCGGCCGGCTACGGCAAGACGACGCTTCTCTCCCAGTGGGCTGCGCGCGATGCACGACCGTTCGCCTGGCTCTCGGTCGACGAGCGCGATAACGATCCGGTCGTCCTGCTCAAGCACATCGCAGCGGGGATCGACCGCATCGAGCCGCTCGGCGCTCACGTCACCGAGGCGTTCGAACGGCCGGGCCGGCCCGTCTGGGAGGCGATCGTGCCGCGGCTCACGGCCGAGCTCTCGTCGTTGACGGCGCCCTTCGTGATCGTCCTCGACGGCGCGGACGGCCTCGAGTCCACTGATTCCACCGAGGCGATCGGCATCTTGATCGAAAACATCCCGTCCGGATCGATGATCGCCTTGGCCGGGCGGGCCCTTCCGAGGATGCCCATCGCCGCTCTTCGGGTCGCGGGGCCGCTGCTCGAGATCGGTCCGTACGAGCTCGCGCTCAGCCGCCGCGAGGCGGAGCTCCTGCTTCGCGGGTCCGGCGTCGAGCTCGACGAGAACGAGATCGCCGGCCTGCTCGAGCGCACCGAGGGCTGGGCGGCGGCGCTGCGGCTGGCGGCGCTCGCGAGCCTCGAGAATGCCGACCGCCC
>VAXT01000047.1 GCA_005883245.1 Actinomycetota bacterium
GTCTCGGTCACGGCGTCGACGACCTGCTTGCCGCTCACGCCTTCGACGGGCTCCTCGCGGGCACGGTAGATCTCGGTCACCGCCGCGACGTCGGCATGAGCGAGCGCGGCTGCGAGCTCCCGCACAAGGTGCCTCGTGCGCGAGTAAAGGTGCGGCTGGAAGAGGACGAGCACCCGACCGCCGTCGCGCAGAGCCTCGATCGTCGCTCGGATCTCCGCCGGGTGATGGACGTAGTCGTCGAGCACGCGGACGCCGCCTGCCTCGCCGCGGAACTCGAGCCGCCGGCTCGCGCCGGCGAACTCGGCCAGGTGCGGCGCCGCAGCGTCGCGGTCGACACCCGCCAATTCGAGCGCGGCCAGCGCGGCCGTTGCGTTCTGCCGGTTGTGCTCGCCGGGCACGGCCAGGTCGAGGGCGGCCGGCTCCAACTCGTCCGCGCGCACGACATGCGGCACCTCGGCGAGCCAACGCGCGAACAGATTCTCGACCTCGGCACGAGAGGCGAACTCAGAGTGGTGGTCGAGATCGACGTTGGTCACGACCGCGATCTCCGGGCGCAGGAGCTCGATCGTCCGGTCGGACTCGTCGCCCTCGACGACGAGCCAACCCGAGCCCGCGCGCGCGTTCCCGCCGAGCTGCGGGATCTCGCCGCCGATCAGGAACGACGGGTCGCGCCCGAGGCGGTCGAACACGAACGCGATCATCGCCGTCGTCGTCGTCTTCCCGTGCGCCCCGGAGACCACGATCGCGTCCTGGAGCGAAACGAGCTCTGCGAGAAACTCCGCCCGGCTCTTAAAGCCATGCCCCGGGACCAGGTCCCGGGACATGTAGGCGGTGGACACGACTGTTTCGTAGCCGGCTGGAGGAGGCTCGGGCTCGTCCGAGATCGTGACCGGGATCCCCGCGGCGCGGACGTATTCGAGGTACGGCGTCTCGTGTCGATCCCAGCCGGCGACCTCCGCGCCCCACGCTTTCGCGAGCACGGCGTAGCCCGAGAGCCCCGCGCCGCCGATCCCCACGAACCAGATCTTCCGGCCGCTAAGGCGCCGACTTGGCGGCGCCGACTTCAGGTCGCGCGGGCTTTGCCGGTGCGACCGTCTGAACTGACCGGTCGATCCGCTCGCAGCCATCACGACCACGCCGTCGGGGCAAGCTGGATCAGGCCTTCCGCGATCTCCTCGGCGGCGCCCGGCTTCGCGACCCGCTGCATCGCTTCGCCCATCTGCGTCAGCCGCTCCGGATCGCCGATCAACGACCGCGCGAGGTCGGCGACGCGTCCGAGCTCGGTTTCCGCCACCGTGATCGCCCCGCCCGCACGTTCGAAGAAGCGAGCGTTCTTCGCCTGATGGTCGGCGGTCGCGAACGGGTAGGGGACGAGGATCGCGGGCTTCCCCGCCGCGGCGACCTCCCACACCGATCCACCCGCGCGCGCGACCACGAGATCCGCGGCTCCGAGCGCAGCGCCGAACTCGTCCGTGAACGGAGCCAGTCTGTAGTCGTCGCGCCTGATCCGCCCGCGCAGCCGTTCGAAGTCGCGCTCGCCGCAGAGATGCAGGAGCGCAGGGCCCGCCTCGCCGAAGGCCTCCACGATCTCGTCGTTCAGGCTCGTCGCCCCTTGGCTTCCACCGAACACGAGCAGCACCTGCGCCCGCGGGGGGAGCTCGAACACCCGACGGCCCTCGGCGCGCGACGTCACCCGATTGCGAGCCGGGATCGGCCGGCCCGTCACCCGGTACTTCGGGCGCTCACGGCCCTCGATCGGAAACGCGAGAAAGACGCGCTCGGCGAACGGCGCCGCGAGCCGGTTCGCGAGTCCGAGCTGCGCGTCGGCCTCCATCAGCGCGGCGGGAATCCCCATCCGCGACGCGGCGTAGACCATCGGCCCCGCCACGTAGCCGCCGCCGCCCAGCACGACGTCCGGCTGACGCTCGCGCAGGATCCGCCTGCAGGCCCGCGGCGCGCGCATCGCCTTCCCGAGCGCCCGCACCTGCGCGGGGCCCGGACGCCGCGGCAGTCCTGCGACCCGGAACGTGTCGAGCTCGAACCCGGCCTCAGGAACGAGCCGCGCCTCGGCGCGATCCGGCGACCCGGCGAACGTTACGCCGACCCCGCGCGCGACCAGCGCTTCTGCGACGGCGAGCGACGGCAGCACGTGACCCGCGGTCCCGCCCGCTGCGATCAGACACTTGAGCGCTCGCTGCTCCGCCATGTCCCGCGATGTTAAGGAGGACGCCGACCGAGGCGAGCGAGACAACGAGGCTCGACCCCCCGTAGGAGACGAACGGAAGCGTGATCCCGGTCAGGGGGGCGAGCCCGAGAACGGCCGCCAGATTGACAAGCGCCTGCCCGCAGACGAGCGTCGTCAAGCCCGCTGCAAGGCGCTTCCCGAACGGATCGCGGCAACGGAGCGCCACGCGCAGCCCGGCGTAGGCAAACGCGCAGTACGCGGCGATCACGACCGCGGCGCCGACGAGCCCGAGCTCCTCGCCGATGGTCGCGAAGATCATGTCCGTGTGCGCCTCCGGCAGGTAGTTCACCTTCGCAACGCCCTGCCCGATCCCGGTCCCGAACACTCCGCCGGAGCCGAAGCCGATGATCGCCTGCAGCGTCTGGAACCCCGCGCCCTGCGCGTCGTGCCAGGGATCGATGAAGCTGAACAGCCGCGCACGGCGGTACGGCTCGAACCAGATCGCCGCGAGGCCGAGCGCGACCGCGATCGACCCGCCGGCGGCCAGAACGCGGAGCGGCACTCCCGACACGACGAGGATCGCCCCGAGGACGATCCCGATCGCGATCACCGTCCCGAGGTCGGGCTCGAGGAGGATCAGACCGGCGAAGAGCCCGGTCGTGATCCCGATCGGCCGCGCCAGCTCCTTCAGCGACTGCGGAGCGCGGTGTCGCGAGAGATAGGCCGCCGCCCACACCGCCAGGCTCAGCTTCGCGAGCTCCGAAGGCTGAAACGCGAGCGGGCCTACGCCGAGCCAGCGGCGCGCGCCGTTCACCTGCTCCCCGAGCACGAGCACGGAGAGACAAAGGCCGAAGCTGGCGAGCATCAGGATCGGTGCGAGATACCGCAGGGTCCGATAGTCGACCCGGGACGCGATCAGCAGCAGGACGACGCCGATCGCCGCGTAGATCGACTCGCGCTTCAGGTAGAAGACCGGGTCGCCGCCGCCGAGCGCCGCGGGCGCCGAGGTCGCGCTGTAGACCATCACGAGCCCGAACGCGGTCAGGCCGAGCGTGACGAGGACGAGGATGTGCGAGTCGAGCTGGCCGCGCTTCAACCGGCTACCTCGGCGACGAGCCGCTTGAAGGCCTCGCCGCGCTCTTCGAAATCGTGGAACTGGTCGTAGCTGGCGCACGCGGGAGCGAGCAGGACGATCTCGCCCGGCCGCGCCTTCTTCGCCGCCGAGCGCACTGCCGTCTCGAGGTCGCCGCTCAGCTCGTGGTCGACGCCGGCCAGCTCGAGGGCGACGTCCATCTCGCGCGCGGCCTCGCCGATCAGGTATGCGCGCCGCGCCCGGCCGGAGAGGTCGAGTGCGAGCTCCGTGTAGCTCTCCCCCTTGCCGCGGCCGCCGAGGATCACGTGCAGCGGCTGGTCGTACGCGGCCACGGCCCGCCGCGCGGCCGCCGTGTTCGTCGCCTTCGAGTCGTTGACGAAGAGGACGCCGTTCGCATCGGCGACCGGCTCCAAGCGGTGCGGGACGCCGGGGAAGCTCTCCAGCGCCTCGCCGATCCTCGCGTCGTCGACCCCGAGCGCCCGCGCCACAGCGGTCGCGGCCGCCGCGTTTTCGCGATTGTGCGCGCCGGGGATCACCGGCTCGGCGGGAAGCTCGTCCGTCGGCGCGAACTCGATCCGCTGCGCCTGGCCCGGGGTCGCCTCGAACCGGCGCGGGACGACCGCGACGTCGTCCGCCTCCTGGTTCTCGAAGATCCGCAGCTTCGCGTCGGCGTAGGCCTCGAAGGTGCCGTGACGGTCGAGGTGGTCCGGCTCGAGGTTGAGGAGCACGGCGACGTGCGGCTTGAACTCGTGGATGTCCTCCAGCTGGAAGCTCGACACCTCGCAGACGACGACTTCGTCCTCCGCGACGTGCCCGTCCAGCTCGCACAACGCGCGGCCGACGTTGCCGGCGACGGGAGCGTGGAGCATCGCGCCGAGCAGCTCGCTCGTCGTCGTCTTCCCGTTCGTCCCGGTCACGCCGACGATCGGGCTCCCGAGCAGCCGCGACCCGAGCTCGACCTCGCTCCAGACGGGAATCCCGCGTGCGCGAGCAGCCTCAACCAGAGGTGCCTCACCAGGCACCCCGGGGCTCTTGACCAGTGTCTCGACGCCGTCGAGCAAACGCTCCTCCTCGGTCCCGAGGTGAACTTCGACACCGGTCTCGGCAAGCCTGCCGACGTCGATGTTCGGCGACGCATCGACTCCGATCACCTCCTCTCCGCGTCGCCGAAGGGCGAGGGCCGCCGCCTGCCCCGAGCGCGCCAGCCCGAGGACGAGCCAGCTCATCTCAGGGAGCCTAAGGCGTCGCTTGCGATGCCGCCATCAGGACGCACGGGCTTCGCTCGTGCGTCCGTCGGAAATGACCGGTCGACACGTCCGAACATTCACCGCAGCGCTCTGAAGTCGAGGTAGTAGCGGTAGTAGAAGGCGAAGGCCGCGGCGCACATGATCGCGGCGAGGATCCAGAAGCGCACCATGATCTTCGTCTCCGACCAAGCTTTCATCGCGAAGTGGTGGTGGATCGGTGCCATCAGGAAGACCCGCCGGCCCCAGTAGCGGAACGAGACAACCTGGAGGATCACCGAGACGGCCTCGACGACGAAGATCCCGCCGATCAGCAACAGCAGCAGCTCCGTCTTCGTCATCACCGCGAAGGCGCCGATCGCGCCGCCGAGCGCCATCGAGCCGGTGTCGCCCATGATCACCTCGGCGGGGAAGGCGTTGTACCAGAGGAACCCGATCGCCCCGCCCGTGAGCGCCGCACCGAGGATCGCCAGGTCGAGCGCGGACGCATCGCGCAGATCCGTCGCCCGCGCCGAGCGGATCCACGTGACGACGTTCATCGCCGCGAACGTGATCAGCGCGATCATCGCCACACCGACCGCCAGCCCGTCGATCCCGTCCGTCAGGTTCGCTCCATTTGCAGCGCCGGCGATGACGATGAAGAGCAGCAGGTAGAAGCCGAAGGAGAGCGTGATCCGCCAGTCGAGGATCGGCGCGTAGACGTCCTTCGAGAGCCCGATGTCGTGTGCCGACCAGCCGACGCCGATCGTGATCCCGGCGAGCAGGAGCAGCTTCCAGCGGCCGTTCAGGCCGAGGGAGCGGCGGTGCCGCACCTTGAACCAGTCGTCGACGAAGCCGATCGCCCCGCAGGCGAGCGTGACGAAGAAGACCGTCAGACCGGCCTGCGTGTACTTGCTGAGCGCGAGGAACGGGATCACCATCGAGAACACGATCAACAGGCCGCCCATCGTCGGTGTGCCCTGCTTCAGGTGGTGCTCGGCCGGCAGCTCCTCGCGGATGTGCTGGCCGAACTCGTTCCGGCGCAGGAAGTCGATGAACTTGGGCCCGGCGAGGATCGAGATCGCCATCGCGAGGATCCCGGCGGCGAGCACGCGTTCCACTAGGCGGGCACTCCTGTGAGCGCTTCAGCGACGACTTCGAGCCCGACCGCGCGCGAGCCCTTGACCAGGACGACGTCGCCCGGCTGGACGAGCTCCGGCGCGCGCTCGGCAGCGCGAGTCGCGTCCTCGACCCACTCGCCGCCGTACGCACGCGCGAGCTCGCCGACTCCGAGCACGACGTCGATCCCGAGATCGCCGACCAGCTCTCCGAACTCGCGGTGGTACTCGGGGGCCGTTGGGCCGAGCTCGGCCATCTCGCCGAGGATCGCGACCTTGCGACCGTCCTGCCCGGCAAGGTGCTCGAGGGCCGCCCTCATCGAGGTCGGATTCGCGTTGTAGGAGTCGTTGATCAGGAGACCGCCCCCGGGGAGCGGCGACTCCTCGCCGCGCCAGCGCGAAAGCTCCACGTCAACACGCCCCTCCGGGAGCGGAAGGCCCAGCGCCTGCACCGCGCGGAGCGCAGCGGCGGCGTTCTGCGCCTGGTGCCGCGCCGTGAACGGGAACTCGAGCTCGAGCGGTTCGCCCTCGAGCGCGAAGACGACGCGGCACCCGTCTTCGGTCCGCGCGAAGGATGCGACGTTCTTCTCTCCGAAGCGCTTGACCTCGATGTCGTCCCGGCCGAGGTAAGGCTCGAGCAGCGGCTCGTCGGGGACGATCGCAGTGCCGCCGACGGGCAGCGACGCGACCACCTCGGCCTTCGCCTGGGCCACGTTCTCGATCGTCCCGAGCAGCTCCAGGTGCACGGGCCCGATGCTCGTGACCACGCCCACGTCCGGGCGCGCGACCGCGCACAGCTCGGCGATCTGCCCGAGCCCGCGCATGCCCATCTCGCAGACGACGACCTCGGTGTCCGGCTCGATCCGGGTCAGCGTCAGCGGCAGGCCGACCTCGTTGTTGTGACCGGCCTCGGCGGCGACCGTCTTCGCGTGCGGCCGGCACATCGCGGCCAGGATGTCCTTCGTCGACGTCTTGCCGGTGGAGCCCGTGATCGCGACGACGCGCGCCGTGCTCCGGCCCCGGATCTCACCACCGAGCGCGGCGAGCGCCGCGAACGCATCGTCGGGCGCCAGCGTCGCCGCAGCGCCTCGCGCGAACGCGTGCCGCGCGAAATCTCCACCGCCGCCGACCTCGACGAAGAGGTCGCCCTCCTCGATTCGCCGCGAGTCGATCTGCACGCCCGTCACCTCGTCCGCCCACGGCGCGCGGTCGAGCCGGCCGGGGCAGAGCTCGGCGACCTCGTCGAGCGTGAGCGGGATCACGTCGTGGCGGCCCCGAGCCGTCTCAGGGCCTCGCGGGCGACTTCTCGGTCATCGAAGGGAACTGTTCGGTCCCGGAACTGCTGACCCTGCTCGTGCCCCTTGCCCGCGATCACGACGACATCGCCCGGCTCGGCGGTCTCGATCGCATGTGCGATCGCGGAACGGCGGTCCTGGACGATCTCCGCGTCGCGGTCGATGCCGGCGACGATCTCGTCGATGATCGCGCCGGGATCCTCGCTGCGCGGGTTGTCGGAGGTCACGATCGCGACATCGGCGAGCTCGGCGGCGATCCGGCCCATGATGGGACGCTTCTCGCGGTCGCGGTCGCCGCCGCAGCCGAAGACGCAGATCAGTCGGCCCGAGGTGATTTCACGCGCAGTGGCGAGGACGTTTTCCAGCGAGTCCGGCGTGTGCGCGTAGTCGACGAGCACCGTGAAAGGCTGCCCCTCGTCGACGGCCTCGAAACGTCCGGGCACACCGTCGACCGTCTCGAGCCCGCGTGCGATCGCCTCGTCGTCGATGCCGAGCAGACGCGCGCTGGCCATCGCGGCGAGGGCGTTCTCGAGGTTGAAACCGCCCTTGAGCTTGAGGTCGATCCCGTCGAGCGCCTCGGGACGGAGCTCCGCGTCGTCCGCGAAGCCGTAGGTCATGGCATCGGGACGATCCTCGGCGAGCTTGCGCCCCCAAGGATCGCCGACGTTGATCGCCGCGGGCGGGCGGCCGTCGAGGAAGAGCCGGCGCTTGGCCTCGAAGTAGGCCTCCATCGTCCCGTGCAGGTCGAGATGGTCCTGCGTCAGGTTCGTGAACGCAAGCGACGAGAAGCGGATTCCGTCGAGGCGGCCGAGCTCCGAGCCGTGCGAGGTCGCCTCCATCGCGGCGCTGCGGTCTCCGATGTCGAGCATCTCGCGGAACGTCCGTTGGAGGTCGATCGCCTCCGGCGTCGTTCGGATCGCGGGCCTGATCTCGCCGCCCACCCGCGACTCGATGGTGCCGAGCAGACCGGGCTTGCGGCCGGCCGCGTCGAGGATCGAGTAGAGCAGGAACGCGGTCGTCGTCTTGCCGTTCGTGCCCGTGACAGCTGCGACCTCGAGCTCGTCGGACGGGTGCTCGAAGAACTCCACCGCGGCGGCGGCCATGGCGCGGCGAGAATCCTCGACGACGAGCTGCGGCACCCGGGAGGCGACCGGGTGCTCGACGACGAGCCCGGCAGCACCGGCGTCGATCGCGCGATCCGCGAGCTCGTGACCGTCGAAGCGCGCCCCGCGCACGCAGAAGAAGAGCGCACCGGGAGACACGGCGCGCGTGTCGTACGCGAGATCCGAGATCTCGACGGCGGTGTTCCCGACGACTTGGCTCGGGGACAGCGTTTCTGCGATGCGTGAAAGCTCCACTGGGGCCCGCGCGAGCCTAGCAATGGGCTCCGCTACTGCTCTGGTCTACCTCGGCTTCCTGGCGCGTCGCTGCGTGCCCGTATGCCGGTGGGACAGTGTTAGCCACACGGCCCGCCGGCAGGAGGTGCGCAGCGGCGCGAGGCGGCCCGCGGAGCCCGGCTTCGCCGGGCGGGAGTGGGACGCCGGTCAGGGAGTCGAGGGAAGCGAGGACGGGTCGTCCGGCGGGATCTCCAGGTACTGGAGGTCGAACCCGGCGATCTGCTGGAACGCGGGCGCTGCCACGACGCCGCCCCAGATCGACGCCGCGGGCTCGTCGACGGTGACGAGGATCACGAGCCGCGGATTCGTCGCGGGAACGATCCCCACGAACGACGCCACATACTTGCTGGTCGAGTACCCGCCCTGCGGATCCGGCTTGGCCGCTGTGCCCGTCTTCCCCGCCACCTTGTAGCCGGGAACCTTCGCCTCCTGGCCGGTGCCCTCGATGACGACGTCCTCCATCATCCGCAGCACCTGCCGCGACACTCGGGGCGTCAGGACGCGCCGCGACTTCACGTCACGCCGAGCGCCGGAGCCGAGGCGGTCGACGAGGTGCGGCTGGAGCCAGACGCCGTCGTTCGCGACCGTCCCGTAGGCCGCGGCCATCTGCACAGGCGTGATCGCGATCCCGTGCCCGATCGGCAGCGTCCCGATCGTCGAGCCCGACCACTTCGCAAGCGGCGGCACGATCCCGGGCGTCTCGTCGGGAAAGTCGATCCCGGTGAGGTGGCCGAAGCCGAAGCGGCTGATCCACTCGCTGAGCTTGTCCGCGCCGAGCTTTTCGGCGAGCGTGATCGTCCCGACGTTCGACGACTGGGAGAGGATCTGGTCGACCGTGAGCCGTTCGGTGCCGCGCGGGTGTGCGTCGCGGATGATCCGGTCGGCGACGTGGATCGAGTAAGGCAGCGTGAAGGCGGTCGAAGGGGTCACCAGGCCTTCCGAGAGCACCGCGCTGACCGTGACGACCTTGAACGTCGAGCCCGGCTCGTATATGTCCGTGACCGTCCGGTTGCGCTGCCGGTCCTTGGGCACGATCGGGAACCGGTTGGCGTCGTAGCCCTTCTCCACGGCCATGGCGAGCACCCCGCCCGTCCGTGGATCGAGGACGACCGCCGAGGCGCCTTTCGCGTGCCAGCGGTCGATCGTGTTCCGCAGCACGGCTTCGGCCTGGGCCTGGATCGTGTGGTCGAGCGTGAGCGTGATGCTCTTGCCCTCCTTGGCGGGCGTCGAGTGGAGGACGTCGATCGCCTGACCGGCCGGGTCGCGGATCACGGTCTCGCTGCCCGGCTCTCCGGACAGCCTGTGCTCGAGGCCGAGCTCGAGGCCCGCGAGGCCGTGGTTGTCCGTGCCCGCGTAGCCGACGACCTGCGCCCCGACGTGGTCGAGCGGGTACACGCGCTGCTCCTCGTTCGTGAAGCCGAGGCCGAGGATGCCCGCCTTCTTCAGGATCGCCGCCCGCTCGGGATCGGCCTTGCGCTTGATGTAGACGAATCCGTGCGTGCGGTCGGAGAGCTCCGCGAGAACCTGGTCGGGGTCGAGCTTGAGGACGCGCGCGACGGTCTCGGCCGTCGACTGCGGATCGCGGATCAACTGTGGGTCGGCGAAGACGGTCGTCGTCTGCCTGCCGATCGCGAGCTGGATGCCCGTGCGGTCGAAGATCGTCCCTCGGCCTGCGGGCTCGACGATCGTCGCCTTGTGCTGTCCCGAGGCCAGTCGCTCGTAGCTGCCCGCGCGGACTCCCTGAAGCCACGCGGCACGGGCAAACATCGCCAGGAACGCGACGGCGAAGACGGCGAGGACGAGCCGGATTCGCCGGTTCGCGAGCTTCATTTCCTCAGGTCGAGGTACTCGGGGTTGGCCGGCCGCAGCCCGAGCCGCCCGCTCGCGAGCCCGACGATCCGCCCAGAGGCGGCCTTCGCCGCGATCTCAGTGTTGAGCTGGGCGTTGTCGGCACGCAGCTGGTTGCGCTCACTCTGGGTCTCGTCGAGGCGCACGTTGAGCCGGAGCACGGCGACATTCAGCGCCACGACGCCTGCGAGCAGAGTCGCGACAAGGCCGATCCAGACGACGCCGCCGGCGACTCGCCTGCGCGGCTCGATCTTCCGCTTGGCGCGCGGCGTGGGCCTCGGCCGAGCTCGGGGACGAGACGGCGCCGGAAGGGCACGGGCGGTGGCGGCGCGAGCCATCAGGGGCACTTAAGCCTTCTGGGCGGCGCGCAGCCTGGCCGAGGCGGCGCGCGGGTTGTGGGCCAGCTCGTGGGCGCTCGGCCGGATCGCCTTCCGGTTCAGCCGCCTCAGCTCCGGCTCGCGGCCGCACACGCAGACGGGGAAGTCCGGCGGGCAGACGCAGCCGCGCTCGAGCCGCTGGAAGAAGCGCTTGACGATTCGATCCTCCAGCGAGTGGAAGGCGATGACGGCGAGGCGCCCGCCGGGACGCAGCATTTCGAGCGCAGCCGGCAGCGCCTCCTCGAGCTCGCCCAGCTCGTCGTTGACGGCGATCCGGAGCGCTTGGAAGACGCGCTTCGCCGGATGACCGTCGCCGAACCGAGCGGGTGCGGGGATCGCCGAGCGGATGATGTCCACGAGGTCGCCCGTGCGCTCGATCGGCTGCTTGCGGCGCCGTCGCCCGATGGCGCGCGCGATCTGCTTCGCGTAGCGCTCCTCCCCGTACTTGCGGAAGATCGTGATCAGCTCACGCTCCGAGGCCTCGTTGACGAGCTCGGCCGCGGTCAGCTCCGCGGTAGGATCCATGCGCATGTCGAGCGGGGCGTCGGACGCGTACGAGAAGCCGCGCTCGGGCCGGTCGAGCTGCATGCTCGAGACGCCGAGGTCGAGCAGGATCGCATCCGCGTGCACGCCGTTCTCGGCCAGCTGGTCGAGCACGACCGAGGCCTCGCCCCGCAGGAACCGCGACTGCACGCCGGCGTGGCGCTTGAACCCTTCGAAGTACGGGCGCACGGTTGGGTCGCGGTCGATGGCGATGAAGCGGCCGTCGCCCTTCAGGTCGGAGGCGAGGATCGCAGCGTGACCGCCTGCGCCGAACGTGGCGTCGACGACGGTCTGCCCGCGCTCGATCGAGAGGAGCTCGCGCACCTCCTCGGCGAGGACGGGAACGTGATCAGTCTCGTTGGGTTGCAAGACGCTCGGCAACATCTTCTGCGCTCCCTTCCACCTCTTTCAGCTCCTTGCGCCAGGCGGCGCGGTCCCAGATCTCCAGGTGGTCCCTCACGCCCGCGACGACGACGTTCCGGCCGAGCCCTCCGTGCTGGATGAGAGCGACCGGGATCATCACGCGCCCCTGCCGGTCGAGCTCGGCTTCGGTCGCGCCCGAGAAGAAGAACCGCTGCATCCGGCGGCCCTCCTTGCTGAGCGGGTCGAGGTCGGCGAGCCGCGACTCCACGAGCGTGTCCCAGTCGTCGCGGCGATAGGCGTAGAGGCAACCGTCCATCCCGCGCGTGAGCACGACACCGGTCGCAAAGGCCGTCCGGAACCTGGCCGGCAGCGTGAGCCGGTTCTTGTCGTCGATCGTGTGCTCGTGTTCTCCGAGAAGCATCTCTGGGGCTCTGCGGGTGATTCCACGCTCCCCCACTTTAGACCACAACACCCCACATAGCAATACCTGTCGACCATTCCCGGCCGATGATTCACGGCGGTCCGCGACGTCCTAGGCTTCGAGTAGCGGCGCCGTCCAGCCCGAAAGGAGACGAGATGATCGTCGAGTACATCCGCTACAAGATCGACCCCGCCCGGACCGACGAGTTCGACGACGCCTACCGGCGAGCCGGCGAGTTGCTGGACGCCTCTCCGCACTGTTTGCGCTGGGAGGCGGCCCGCTGCGTCGAAGAGCCCGAGAAGCAGATCGTGCGCATCGAATGGGACTCGACCGAAGGCCACCTCGCGGGCTTCCGCAAGAGCGCCGACTTCAAGCCGTTCCTGGACGCCATCGGTCCGTTCTATGGCGACATCGAGGAGATGACGCACTACCAGGTGACGTCGAACCCGTAACGACTAGGTTTCACTCGCCGGAGCCGGCCGGAGCGGGCTCGGGCGCGTAAGCAACACCTTCGCCGTCCAGCTCGGGAGCCACCAGTTCCAGCGGCCGAGGAGCTGCATCGTCGAGGGTACGAGCAGCGCCCGGATCACGGTCGCGTCGAAGATGATTCCCGCCGACAACCCGATCGCGAACTGTTTGATGTCCGGGCCTGGGCTCGTCGAGAGCGAGAAGAACGCGAACATGAGCACGAGCGCCGCGCTCGTTACGAGCTTGCCGGTGCGCGCGAGCCCGAGCTCGATCGCCCGCTTCGTGTCGCCGGTCTCGTCGTAGGCCTCGCGCATGCGCGTGAGCATGAAAACCTCGTAGTCCATCGAGATCCCGTACAGAAAGGCGAAGATCATCAGCGGGATCCAGGAGATGACCGCGTCGGTGGCCTGGATGTTCCAGATCGCGTCGCTCCCGTGCCCGTCCTGGAAGATGAAAACGACGATTCCGTACGCGGCGGCGAGCGAGACGAGGTTCAGGAACACGGCCTTCACCGCGAGCACGACCGAGCGGAACGCGCGCATCAGGAGCACGAACGTCAGGACGAGGACGAACAACAGCACGTATGGGAAATTTCCGTAGACGGCGCTGATGAAGTCACGTGTCTCGGCCGGCACGCCTCCGAGCGTGATCCGGACGGAGCCCCCGGCCTCGTTCTCGGCGGGCGGTAGGACGTCGTGGCGCAGGTTCGAGACGGTGTCCCTCGCGGAGCGCGCGTTCCCGTCGACGGTGCCGAAGGCCTCGACAAGGCCCGTGCCGTCCTTCCGCCACGTGGTCGGGGCGGACGCGCCGTAGATCCCGGGCGAGTCGGCGACGTCTTCAGCCGTCTTCCGCAGGAGCGCCGGCGTCGCGCCGTCCTCGACGAGGATCACGTGCGGCAGGTAGACGCCGGCCGGAATGCCCGATCGTTGGATCGCGAGCTGACCGGCCCGTGCGTCGCCGGTCGCCGTCTCCTTGCTCAGCTCGGCGTCGCTCGGGTTGATGTGGAACGCAGGGATCACGACCAGCGTCACGATGACCGCGCCCAGAAGGAAGATCGGCAGCGGCCGACGCGTCACCAGCCGCGCCCAGCCTGCCCAGAACCCGGACTCGGCGCTCGGTGGGGCGACGAACCGCTTGGGCATTACGCGCAGGCGGTTGATTCGATGGCCGAGCAGCGAGAACAGCGCGGGCAGCAGCGTGGTCGAGGCCAGCACCGCCACGGCCGGGATCAGCATGCCGCCGATCCCGATCGAGCGGATGAACGGCAGCGGCAGCAGGATCATGCTCAGCAGGCCGATCGCGACCGTCGAGCCGGAGATGATCACCGAGCGTCCAGCGTGGGTCATCGTCTCGACGAGCGCTTTCTCCGGTGCGCGGCCCGCAGCGAGCTCCTCGCGGAAACGGAAGGTCATGACCAGCGCGTAGTCGATCGAGACGCCGAGCCCGACCAGCGCGACGAGGAACTGGACGATGATCGAGACGTCGGTCACGTACGTGAGCGCGTACACACAGGCGAACGTGGTCAGAATCGACGTGGCCGCCATCGCCAGCGGCATCGCGATTGCCGGCAGCGTCCCGAACACGAAGAGCAGGATGATGAGTGCTCCGAGGGCGCCGATCATCGTCTCCGTGAGGACGCCCGGACCGCTCTCGCCGCCCTGGGACGCGAAGACCGCGTCGCGGCCGGTGAGATGGCTCTGCACGCCGGCCGGGGTCGCCTGCTCGAGCGCCGCCCGGGCTTCGTCGATCGGCGGGAAGGTCGAGAAGGTCGAGTTGCCGGGCGGGTAGATCGTCGCGACCATCGTGTGCCGGTCCCTGGACAGGTACATATCGCTGTGGGTGTCGAACCACGACCCGGTGCGGGAAGCCGGCACCGCCTGGCTCGCCTGCTCGATCGCGCGCTCGATGCCCGGGACCTTCGTGATGTCCCGGCCGGGCGTGGTGAAGACAGGGACGAGCGGCGGCTGCTCACCGGTGCCGAACGTCTTCATCGTCCGCTGGTTCGCCTCGTACGCCGAGAAGCCGGGGATCGAGAAGGACTCGAACCAGCGGTTCGAAAGCTTCGCCGCCGAGAACATCCCCACGAACGCAAGGACGATCCAGACGCCGACGACGAGCAGCCGGTGACGGATCACGAGGCGCGCGATGTGAGCCATCGCCGGAGGCTACCGATTGCCGTGCGCGCCGCGACGGGTCAGCGCAACGGCACCGCACTCCGCCGCAAAAGCGAGCGCTTCCTCGGGGCGATCGCCTCTCCCCAGCGCGAACGTGAGGCCCGCCGCGAAGGAATCGCCTGCGCCGTATGCGTCGACGACCGGCCCTGGAAGCTCGGCGGCCGCAAAGGTGCCTCGCTCGGCCCCGGCCACGAACGAGCCCCCCTCCCGGCCCATCGTCGAGACGACCAGCCGCGGGGCGGGATCGAGCGCCCCGGGCCGATAGCCCTCGCTCGGGTCGCGGCCGCTGCGGACGAGGGCGTCGAGCTGGACGTGAGCCTCGATGAGCGTGGGCAGCTCGCGTGCGGTTGCGACGACGACGCGCGCGCGCCGCGCTTCTCGCAGCGCGTCCACGTCCCCGGCGCTGAAGTAAACGGCGTCGACGTCGTCCAGCTCGTGCCACGGGAGCGGATCGCGCCCGTGCGGGTGCAGCTTCGAGCCCATGAGCGTGATCGTCCGCTCGCCCTCGTCGTCGAGATACGTGAAGGCGCGGCGCTGGGGCTCGTCCCGGGTCGCTGCGTGGACGCGACAACCGAGCCTCTCCAGCGCAGCGCGCGCGTGGCGGCCCAGTTCGTCATTGCCGACCGCGACGAAGAAGTCGACGTCTGCGCCGAGCCGCACGAGCTCGCCCGCAGCGACCGCGCCGCCGCCTGCGGGCTCCTCCCACGTGTCGGATGCAGTGACGATCTCGCCCTGGCGCGGAAGCCGTTCGACCTCCGCGAAGCGGACCCACTCCACGTGTCCGACGACCGCCGCCCTCACAGATCCGACCTCTCCCGCGTTAGACAAGATGATGGCTCTAGTGTCGGTTCTGAAAGCGTCTGTTTTTCCATGAATGGGTCGACCGGTCAGTTCCGACGGCCCCGCGAGCAAAGCCCGCGTGGCCTGAAAGCGGCACCGCAAGCGGTGCCTCCGTTCGAATCTTTCTACGAGGAGCACCGCGACGCTGTGTTGCGCGAGCTCCGGCGCCTCGTCGGCAAGGATGCCGAGGATGCCTACCAGGAGACCTTCCTGCGCGCATTGCGCGCTTACGGCCGGCTGAAGCACACCGAGAACCTGCGCGCGTGGGTGCTGACGATCGCGCGGCGCGTCGCCGTCGATCACTACCGTCGCCGCGAGGCCACCCCGGTCGTCGTCGAGCCCGAGACCGATTGCCGCCCCGCGTATGCGGAGCTCCGCGAGCTCGCGGACGGGCTCCCGCGCAAGGAGCGCGCCGCGGTTGTGTTGCGCTACGGCTACGACATGTCCTACGCGGCGATCGGCGCCGCGCTCGGCTCGACGGAGGATGCGGCGCGCCAGGCCGCGTCCGCAGGAGTACGAAGACTCAGAAGGAGGATGCAATGACCGTCTCCCCCACTCTCGACGCACGGTTCCGCGAAGCGGCTGCGGCCGCAGGCCTGCTCGACGTCGCGTACGACCTCGCGGAGACGCCGATCGGGACGCTGCTCGGGCGACGAAGCCGATCGATCCGGTTCGCCACCAGCTCGACGAGTACTTCGAGGGCAAGCGCACCGAGTTCGAGCTGCCGATCGACCTCCGGCACCAGGCGCCGTTCAGCCGTGCCGTGCTCAACCGTCTTGCCCGTGTCCCCTATGGACACCTGACGACCTACGGCGCCCTCGCTGCCGAGGCTCACCGCCCGAGAGCGGCGAGGGCCGTGGGAACCGTCATGAACCGGAACCCGGTGCCGATCGTGCTCCCCTGCCACCGCGTCGTCGGCGCGAACGGATCGCTCACCGGGTACGGCGGCGGCCTCGAGCGCAAGGAGCTGCTCCTCAAGCTGGAGGGAGCGCTTCAGCCGACGCTGCCAGACGCGCCGCCCGCGCCTCCTGGCGGTCCGTCGTCCGCCTGATCACGAGGACGGCGAGAACAGCCTGCTCGGCAACGCCGCGTTTCGACGACGCGCGACTTTAAGCGTGAACCGTTCCACTTGACATGTGACTTTTTGGTCACTTATCATCCGGAGCCATGAAGACCGACGACGACCTCGTGTTCAGGGCGCTCGCCGACCCCACGCGCAGGCATCTCCTCGACCGGCTCTACGAGCGTGACGGCCGAACGCTCACCGAGCTCGAGTCGGAGCTCGAGATGACTCGCTTCGGGGTCATGAAGCACCTGCGCCTCCTCGAGGAGGCCGGGCTCGTCGTCACGCGCCGGGAGGGGCGGCAGAAGCTCCACTACCTCAATCCGGTCCCGATCCGGCTGATCCACGACCGGTGGATCGACAAGTACCGGGAGCGCCAGGTGTCGGCGCTCGCGAACCTCAAGTCAGAGTTGGAGGAGACTGCATGACGACCATGACCGAACAGGCGACCCAGGTGTACTCCGTCTTCATCCGCGCCACGCCCGAGCAGGTGTGGGACGGGATCACGAAGCCGGAGTTCACGACCCGCTACTTCTACGGGACGAAGATCGACTCGACGTTCGAGCCGGCCACGCCTTACCTGAGCGTCGCTGCCGACGGCGGCGAGACACTCGTCGACGGCGAGATCATCGAGTCAGACCCGCCGCGCATCCTGCGGCACACCTGGCGCTCGCTCTTCGACGGCGAGACGGCCGCCGAGCCGCCGAGCCGGGTGACGTGGGAGATCGAGCCCCAGGAAAGCGGCGTGACGAAGCTGACCGTCACGCACGACCAGCTCGAGGCCTCGCCGAAGACCGCCGCGGGCGTCGCCGGCGGCTGGAGCTACGTGCTCAGCGGCCTGAAGACGCTGCTGGAGACGGGCGAGCCGCTCCAGGGCTAGGAGCCGATCGCATCGGAGCGGGCCTCACTGAGGCCCGCTCTCAGCCCGTGGCGCGTTGCCGTTTCTTGCCGCGGACTCAACGGTTCAGTCGCCGAGCAGGCAGTAGCCGACGCCCCACACGTTGCGGACGTAACCGCCGCCGAGGCGGCGCCGCAATCGCGAGGCGTGAGAATCGAGTGTGCGCGTTCTTCCTGCCGAACGGAACCCCCACACATCGCGCAGGAGCTCGTCCTTCGTGAACACGCGCTGCGGGTCGCTCGCGAGCTTCAGCAGCAGCTCGTACTCCTTCGTCGGGAGGACGACGCGGCGGCCGACCACGGTCACGCGCCTCGTCGGACGGTCGATCTCGATCTCGCCGGCGGTCATTTGCTCGGACTCGGGCGGCGCAACTCGGCGCAGCACGGCACGGATCCGCGCGACGAGCTCGTCGTAGTGGAACGGCCGGTCGAGGTAGTCGTCGCAGCCGCGGTCGAAGGCTCGCACTCGGTCGACGGGGTCCGACTCCTGGGAGCCGAGCAGGATCACCGGTACCTCGCGGTCGCGCTCCCGCAGGCGGCGGCAGAGCTCAAGCCCCTCGGGGTCGCCGATCAGGACGAGGTCCGGGCACAGCCGCTCGAGCAGCTCGAGCGCCTCCCCGTCCGTTACGCCGACGACCTCGAAGCCGTCCTGCGCAAGATGGCGCTCGAGGAAGCTCCGCGTGGCCTCCTCGGGCTCTGCGAGCAGCACCGCCGACATGCACTCGACGCTAGCGGCGACCACCGCGGGGCGCCAGATGTCCTTTCAGTCGAGTCTGTGTCGAAGAATCGACAGCCCGCGCGAACGGTCGTGGCCATAACGGAGACACGGGGCCGGCGCGAGCTGTTCGCCGCGCCGGCCCACTCCATCCCTTAGCTCACTAGCAACCCGGGAGCTTGAAGCTCGCGATTCGCGTGTGCCACGGTCTGCCGTCCTCCGGGGTCCCGGACGTCGGGTAGTACTCGTTCACGTACCAGAACGTGCAGTCGTCAGAGGGATCGACCGTCATGTCCGTGTAGTCGCCCCAACGCGAGTTCGTCGTCGTCTGGACGCCCGAACCGTTGATGATCGTTCCTTCTCCGAGCGTCATCTGCCCGAGCGGGTCGCCGGCGAGGCGGCCGGTGTAGCGAATGCCTGGATAGACGGTGCTTCCGTTCACGACGCTGTACCCGAGAGCCATGTCGCCCTTCTTGTCCTGGGCGATGCTTCCCATCCAGCGGTGGACTCCGTCGCCTGGTGCGTACGTGCCCTGCTGGTACAGGCTGTACGTCCCGCCTGTCCGCCTGATCTCGTACCAGCGGGCGCCGGCGATCCCTGGGGTCGCCTCGACCGACTGGTTCGTGACCAGCGCCTCGTAGTCCTTGAAGTTGCGGTAAGCGAGCCGAAATGTCGGCCGCTGCCGGTAGGAGAGGATGTCGAGGTACTGCGCTGGATCCACGATGCCCGGCTGTGGCAGGCAGTCGCGCGAGGTCGGCGCGCACGGGAAGATCGAGTCGAAGGCTGCCGTCGGCAGCTGCGTGTTCAGCGTCAGCGAGGCAAGCGGCGTCGATCGCCATTTCACCGTGAGGTCCCAGATATTCAGTGCGTCGAACGTGGCGCCGTACGACGCGTTGTCGTCCTGCGTCCCGACGATCGGGATCGCCGCGTCGCTCCTGGGCTTCTGCTTTCCGTCGACGTCCGCCGGCAACAGCCCGTCACCTACGAGCGGCAGGATGTCCGGATCGTTACCGTCGAGGAAGAAGTTCACAGCCCGCGCGGGCTCGCCGTTCACCATCTTGTTCTTCTCGAGGGCGTAGACGCCGATGCCGTACTCGACGGTCGGCCCGAACTCCCGCGTCGTCAGCACGTAGGAGTCCGTCCAGTTCCCGTATTTCGGGTAGTCCGGGAAGAACTGGAAGTGCCCCGTCTCGAAGGCGTACCGGTAGTAGCTTCCGGTGGGGTCACTGGTCGTCGACACGGCGACGCAGTTCCAGAAGGGCTTGCTCGGATCGTCAAGACCGCTCGTAGTGAACTGCGAGAGGATCCAGCGGTCCATGAACTGGTCGTAGAGGACGACTGGATCGCCGGAGGGCTCGGTGCAGTCTGGGACGGCGAAGCCATCCCAGAGAGTGCCCGTGTCGACGGGCCCCAGCAGCCTGTTGCCGCTCTTGTCGTAGACGGCGAAGGTCAGGTTGACCATTTCGACGTAGTTGTTCGGCCCGACCTCGCCGTTCGGGTCGGGTGGGTTTACGCGAAAGCCGAAGATGTCGAAGTTGTCCTGGTTGCTGAGTCCTTCGAAGTTCTGCTGCGTTGAGGGGATCGTCGCGTCCG
>VAXT01000171.1 GCA_005883245.1 Actinomycetota bacterium
GGCGTTCGTCGTCAGCGCGCTCGCGGCGCGGTCTCGCGCGCGCGAGGCCGAAGCTCGGCGGCGCGCCCTCGAGGCCTCGCTTCTGGCCGCAGTCGCGGGAGCGCTCCTCGAGAGCGACCACGTGCAGGACGAGCTCCGCAGGATCTCCGTCCGTGTCGCCGAGGCGCTCGGAATCACACGCGCCGGGATCGAACTCGACTCGGTTCGGCGCCCGGAGCCGGGTGAGTCGGCAGTCGAGCTCCGCGCCGGAGAGCGGGTCGTCGGCCGCATGTTCGTCGAGCCCGACCCCGACCCTGAGATCGCGAAGCGCGTCTCCACCTCGCTCGCCTCCCTCCTCGCAGTCGCGCTCGACCGTGAGCGGCTCGGCCGCCGGGCCGTCGAGGCCGAGGCTCTGCGCCGGAGCGACGCGATCAAGACGGCGATCCTGCGGGCGGTCAGCCACGATCTGCGCTCGCCGCTGACCGCGATCCGGACTGCGACGGACGGGCTCGAGAGCACGGCGCTCGAGCTGAGCGAGTCTGATCGCTCCGAGCTTCTCGCGACGATCGACACCGAGACGAGGAGACTCGACCGGCTCGTTGCAAACCTGCTCGACCTTTCGCGACTCGAGCTCGGGGTCGCCGAGCCCAAGCCCGAGCTCTGGACGGTGGAGAGCCTCGTCGGCCAGGCGCTGAACGAGCTCGGAACGCGTGCGGAGCGCGTCGACGTCGCGTTGGCGGCAGACCTAGAGCCCATCGAGGTCGACGGCGTCCAGATCGAGCGCGTGCTGGTCAATCTGATCGACAACGCGCTCAAGTTCTCCCCGGATGCGCCGGTCGAGCTGGTCGGCGAGCAGCTGAACGGCGAGGCGGTCGTGCGGGTCGTCGATCACGGCCCAGGGCTCGGCGACGGCGAGCTGCAACGCGTGTTCGAGCCGTTCGAGCAGGGCCGCGTCCCGAGTCGTGGCAGCGGCCTCGGTCTCGCCATCGCGAAGGGCTTCGCCCAGGCGAACGGTGCGCGACTCGAGGCGGAGTCGTCGCCTGACGGCGGGGCGAGCTTCGTACTCTCGCTGCCCTCGAGGCCGTGAGCGCTCACATCCTCGTCGTCGACGACGAGCCGCAGATCCTCAATGCGCTGGAGACGACTTTGCGCGGAGCCGGGTATGAAATCGAGACCGCGGCAACCGGCGAGGACGCGCTCACGAAGGCGAAGGTGCGCCCACCGGACGGCGTGATCCTCGATCTCGTGCTTCCGGGTATCAGCGGCGTCGAGGTCTGCCGCGAGCTCCGCGTGTGGAGCGACGCCGCCGTGCTCGTCCTCTCGGTCATGGGGGACGAGGCGGAAAAGGTCGCCGCGCTCGACGCCGGCGCGGACGACTACGTGACGAAGCCGTTCGGGATAGAGGAGCTGCTCGCGCGCCTTCGCGCCGCTCTTCGTCGTGCGCAGCCCGAGACCGAGCCCGTGTTGCAGGTGGGCGACCTGGAGATCGACCTCGAGAAGCAGGCTGTTCGGCGCAACGGCTCGCTCCTCCAGCTGACTCCACACGAGTTCCGCCTGCTCAGGCTGTTCGCGCTGAACGAGGGCAAGCTCCTCACCCAGCGCAAGATCCTGAGCGAGGTGTGGGGCGCCGCGTACCAGACTGAGTCGCACTACCTCCACGTCTACGTCTCGCAGCTCAGGCGCAAGATCGAGCCCGACCCGGCGCGGCCCCGCTACCTGCTGACCGAAACCGGCGTGGGCTACCGCTTCGTAGCGCCGAAATCTTGAGACGGCCCTGAGTCTCTCCCTCCTAGCGTGGGGTCGTGGCCACGCGTCCGCATGCCCTCAAGAGAACCCTGATCGGCCGTCCCCGCGCGAGCGAGGAGATGCACGAGACGCTGCTCTCGAAGCGCCTTGCGCTGCCGATCTTCGCGTCCGACCCGCTCTCGTCGGTCGCCTACGCGACCGAGGCCGCCCTCGTCGTCCTGATCGGAGCGACCGCGACCGCAGGCCACTTCGTCCTGCCGGTGTCGATTGCGATCGCGGCCGTCCTGGCCGTGGTCGTGATCTCGTACATGCAGACCGTCCGCGCATACGAGACGAGCGGCGGCGCGTACGTCGTCGCGCGGGAGAACCTCGGAACGATGCCGAGCCTCGTCGCCGCCGCGGCGCTGCTCGTCGACTACATCCTGACCGTCGCTGTGTCCGTTGCCGCCGGCGTCCTTGCCCTCACATCGGCCGCCCCGTCCCTCGCCGGCCACGAGGTCACGCTCTCCCTGGCCTTCATCGTCCTGCTCACGCTCGCCAACCTGCGCGGAGTCCGCGAGTCGGGCGCCCTCTTCGCGGTCCCAACCTATGCGTTCGTCGCCTCCATGTTCCTGATGGTCGGCACGGGTGTCGGCAAGTGCGCGACGGGCAACTGTCCGACGGCACACGCGCCCGACCCGATCGTCGCCGGGGCCGGCGCCGTCGGCATCTTCGTCCTGCTTCAGGCCTTCGCATCGGGGGCCGCCGCACTCACGGGTGTCGAAGCGATCTCGAACGGGGTCAACGCGTTCCGGCCGCCGCCGGGACGGAATGCGGCGAGGACCCTCCTCGCAATGGGCGTCATCGCGATCACGCTGTTCATCAGCGTCTCGTACCTCGCGGTGCACATGCACGCGCACCCGAGCTCGAGCGTCTCGGTCGTCTCCGAGATCGCACGTGCGACTTTTCCGGCCGGGTCCGTGACGTCGCCGATGTACTACGCGGTACAGGCGTTCACGTTCGCGATCCTCGTGCTCGCCGCGAAC
The DNA here is from genome assembly GCA_005883245.1 of Actinomycetota bacterium. GTDB lineage: Bacteria > Actinomycetota > Thermoleophilia > Gaiellales > Gaiellaceae > VAXT01. Next base: position 2,751 of record VAXT01000171.1, read on the forward strand.
ACCTCGTACCAGGGCTTCCCGCGTCTGGCCGCGGTGCTCGCGCGCGACCGGTTCTTCCCGCGCCAGTTCGTCAACCTCGGCGACCGGCTCGTCTACTCGAACGGGATCATCGTCCTCGCCGGGATCGCTTCGCTCTTGATCTGGGTCTTCCACGCGAGCGTCATCTCGCTGATCCACCTGTACGTGATCGGAGTCTTCACCGCGTTCACGCTCTCGCAGGCCGGCATGGTGCGCTACTGGCTGCGCCACAAAGAGGGCCACTGGCGGAAGAGCGCCGTCATCAACGGCTTCGGCGGGTTCGCGACGGGCGTCGTCACCCTGCTCGTGATTCAGGCGAAGTTCACCGCCGGCGCGTGGATGGTCGTGATCGCCGTCCCGACGCTGATCGGCTTCTTCCTGGTCGTGAACCGCCACTACCGGATCGTCAGCCGACGTCTCAAGTCGGGAACGGCGGCGGTCAAGGCGTCTCCGGAACCCACGAACAACGTCGTGCTCTACGTGGACGAGCTCGATCCGGCGACGAAGCTGGCGTCCTGGTACGCCCACGAGATCGCAGGCCATAGCTACCACCCCGTCTGGGTCGCCGACGGCGGCTCGAAGCCGGATCCGCGCGGACGATGGTGGGATTTCACCGGCGGGGGCACTCGGATCGAGCCGCTGGAGGGCGTCGGGCATACCGAGGATGCCGTGCTCGACTACGTCTGGTCGCTCCCCCGGGGAGAGTCGAACTTCCTGACGGTCGTCGTTCCCGAGGCCTTCGACCACCCGTCACTCCTCACGGCCATTCTCCGCCGGCACACCACCTTCTCACTGAAGCTGCGGCTCCTCTCGGAACCGGGAATCGTGATCGCGAACGTGCCGGTGGTCGGCGGCGACGGCGACGACCCGATCCCGAAGCGGGCCGTGGCGCGCGTGCTCGTCTCGGAGGTCCACGCCTCGTCGCTCCGCGCCGTCAACTACGCCCGCACGCTCAAACTTCCCGACACGAAGGCGGTCTTCTTCGCGTTCGACGCCGACGAGGCGGCCCGAGTCGAAAAGGACTGGCAGCGCGAGGCGCTCGGGTTGCCGCTCGAGATCCTGGAGGCCCCGTTCCGCGACCTCGGCGACCCGTTGCGGGCCTATCTCCGCGAACTGACGGCCGATCCCGACACCGCTGTCTCGGTCGTGATGCCCGAGCTCGTCTTCAACGGGGCCCGGAAGCTCCTCCACAACCAGCGGGCCCTGTACATCAAGCGGCTCCTCCTCTTCGAACCGAGAGTGTTCCTGTCGAGCGTCCCCTACCACCTGCCATGAAGATCCTGGTCGGATT
>VAXT01000172.1:0-1501 GCA_005883245.1 Actinomycetota bacterium
CGGTAGACCTGCTCGAGCTCGGAGACGGACGCTCCTCGGCTGAACCTCATCACACCAACGATTCCTGGAGGCCTCCGGATTATTTAGTCGAGTACGCTTTTCGACCAATGGCGCGCGAGTATCCGACCGTTCTCGACCTCGTCGGCTCGACGCCGCTCGCGCGGCTCCAACGCATCGTTCCCGGCGGCGCGGCGACCGTGCTCGCCAAGCTCGAGTACATCAGCCCCGGGGGCTCGGTCAAGGACCGGATCGGGATCAAGCTGATCGAGAAGGCCGAGCGCGAGGGGAAGCTCAAGCCCGGCGGGACGATTGTCGAGCCGACCTCGGGCAACACGGGCGTCGGCCTCGCGATCGCCGCAGCGCTCAAGGGCTACCGCTGCATCTTCGTCATGCCCGACAAGATGTCCCAGGAGAAGATCTCGCTCCTGCGCGCCTACGGAGCCGAGGTCGTGATCTGCCCGTACGCCGTCGCGCCCGAGTCTCCGGAAAGCTACTACTCGGTCTCCGACCGGCTCGCCGAGGAGATTCCCGGCGCCTACAAGCCCGACCAGTACACGAACCAGGGCAACCCGCAGGCGCACTACGAGACGACCGGGCCCGAGATCTGGGAGCAGACCGGCGGCGAGATCGACGCGCTCGTGATCGCAGTCGGAACCGGCGGCACGATCTCCGGCACGGGCCGCTACCTGAAGGAGCAGAAGCCGGACGTGATCGTCGTCGGCGCCGACCCGGAGGGGTCGATCTACACCGCGGGCGAGACGGAGATGCACCCGTACCTCGTCGAGGGCGTCGGTGAGGACTTCTACCCGGAGACGTTCGACAGGGACATCGTCGACCAGTGGGTGACCGTGACCGACAAGGACTCGTTCCTGACGGCCAGGCGCATGGCCCGCGAGGAAGGCCTGCTGATCGGCGGCTCCGGCGGGACGGCCGTCCACGCCGCGATCGAGGTCGCGAAGCAGCTGGGCGAGGGCAAGCTCGTCGTCACGCTGATCCCGGACAGCGGCCGGCCGTACCTGTCCAAGTTCTACGACGACAACTACATGCTCGAGCTCGGCTTCCTCGAGCGCGCCGAGCCGTCGCCGAGCGTCGCCGAGGTCCTGAGCGCGAAGAAGACCGAGGAGCCGGACATCCCGGACCTGATCACGATCTCGTCGCACCAGAAGGTCGGCGACGCGATCGACCTCATGCAGCGCTACTCGATCTCGCAGCTGCCGGTCGTGCGCGACGGCGAGCTCGACTCGCTCGCGGACGTGATCGGCTCGCTCCAGGACCGCGACCTCCTCGACCGCGTGTTCAAGAACCCCGACGCGCTACACGAGAACGTCGCCGCCGCGATGCAGCCGCCGTTGGCCGCGATCGACGCGGACGAGAAGCTCGACGAGGTCTTCTCGACACTCAGTGGGCGCCAGAACGCGGTCGTCGTCGCGCGCGGCGGCAAGCCGATCGGCGTCCTCACGCGGACCGACCTGCTCGAGTTCCTGGCGCACAGGCCCGGCAA
>VAXT01000172.1:1659-13596 GCA_005883245.1 Actinomycetota bacterium
TCCACGATCAGGAGCCCATGCGTCGCAAGGAGCACGGCCAGCTTGTCGAGCACGGGCTCGAGGGCCGTGACGTGATGGAGGGAGAAGCTCGCGAGCGCCGCGTCAAACGTACCGGGATCGTCCAGCTCTTCGATCGTCGTCCGCCGGAAGATCGGGCCCTGGGGAGCCTCGGGATCGATCGCGAGGACATCGTGGCCGCGGGCGGCCAGCGCACGGGCGAGCTCGCCCGTTCCGCAACCCACTTCTAGCACCCGGCACTGAGGAGACGGCAGATGTGAGAGTACGAACTCGGTGAAGTCCATGGAGGTCAGCCTCGCAGAAGCACGTCGCATCGCGGTGCGCGCGCAGCTGCTCGACGGATCCGCGAAGAGCGTGCTCGAGACCGTGCGACACCTCGGCTGGCTCCAGATCGATCCGATCTCGACCGTCGCGCCGCCGCAGTACCTCGTGCTCTGGAGCCGACTCGGCCCGTACGACCGCGCCGAGCTCGACCGGCTGCTTTGGGAGCGGAAGCAGCTCTTCGAGTGGCGGGCGTTCATCTACCCGATCGACGACCTCCCGCTGATCCGGGCTCTCATGCGCGCGCCTTGGGGGCGCCTGAAGCGGCACGAGTGGGCGCGGGAGTTCATGAAGGCGCAGGCGGGCCTCCGGCGCTACATCCTGCGCGAGCTCGAGCGCGACGGGCCGTTGCCCTCTCGAGAGCTGGAGCACCACGCCGCGCGGTTCGGCGAGAAGACGGTCTGGTGGGGCACGCGCGCGCAGATGACGTGGATGCTCGAGCTTCTCCACGACCGCGGACGCATCGCCGTCGCGGGGCGCGACAGGGGCCAGCGCCTGTGGGATCTCGCGGAGCGCGTCTACCCGGAGACGGAGACGGTGCCGGTCGCCGACGCGCGCCGGATCCTGGAGGAGCGTCGGTTCCAGGCCCAGGGGGTGCGACTCGGTAGGAACGGCCTGGTCGCGCATCCGGACGCGCAGGACGGGCGCGTGCCCGCGACCCGCGTCACGTTCCTCTCCCCGTTCGACGGGCTCGTCAAGAACCGCGACCGCGCCGAGGCGCTCTGGGACTTCTTCTACCGCCTCGAGATGTACGTTCCGAAGGCGAAGCGCGAGTACGGCTACTACGTGCTGCCGATTCTGCGCGGCGACCGGCTGGTGGGGCGCATCGAGCCGGCCTTCGACCGCAAGACGGGCGTGCTGCGCGTGCTCGGGGTCTTCGCCGAGCCCGGTGCGCCTGCAGGCGCCGGCCCGGGAATCGCGGCCGCGACCCGGCGTCTTGGGAAGTGGCTCGGAGCGACTGACATCCTTTACCCGCGCAAGGTGCCTGCGATCTGGCGCGAGGCTCTTCGGTGATGGAGCTCGACCACGTCCTGGTCGCGGTCGACGACCTCGAGGCTGCGGCGAAGGAGGTCGAGCAGCGCCACGGGCTCGCGTCGGTCGAGGGCGGACGCCACCCGGGCCTCGGGACCGCGAACAGGATCGTCCCGCTCGGCGAGACGTACCTCGAGCTGGTCGCGGTCGTCGACGAGGCCGAAGCCGTCGCCGGCGGGTTCGGCGGCTGGGTCGCCGAAGGCGTGCGGCCACGCCTGCTCGGCTGGTGCGTGCGAACCGACGACCTCGACGCCGTGGCCGCACGGCTCGGACTGACGATCGCGGATGGATCTCGCGCCCGCCCGGACGGCACGCTTCTCACCTGGCGCATGGCGGGGCTCGAACGCTCCGCGGAGGAGCCCTCGCTCCCCTTCTTCATCGAATGGGGCAATGGGACGCCGTATCCCGGCGAGGCGCTCGCGCAGTCGGCGACGATCGACGAGCTACGGCTCCAGGGCGACCCCGGCCGGATCGCGGAGTGGGTCGACGGCGCCAAGCTCCCGCTCTCGCTCGGCGAAGGCGAGCCAGCGGTGCTCGCGGTCGTCCTCGACGGAGCCGTCCTCGACCCCTCGCGCTGGGCCTAGAATCGAGCCATGGACTTCGAGACGCGTGCCATCCATGACGGCCAGGAGCCGGACCCGGCGACCGGCTCGGTCATCGTCCCGATCTACCAGACCTCGACCTACGCGCAGGACGCAGTCGGAGAGAACAAGGGCTACGACTACTCTCGCGTCTCGAACCCGACGCGCACCGCGCTCCAGATCTGCCTCGCCTCGTTGGAGAGCGCCGAGCACGGCGTCGCGTTCGCGTCGGGCATGGCCGCGGTCACGACGATCATGCACCTCGTCCACCCGAGCGAGCGGACCGTGTCGGTCAACGACGTGTACGGCGGCGTCTACCGCCTCCTGTCGCAGGTCTACGAGCCGAAGGGCTACGACGTCACGTTCCTCTCGGCGGACGAGATCAACACGGATCTCGCGTCGCACATCGACGAGCGCACCCGCGTGGTCTGGCTGGAGACGCCGACAAACCCGCTCCTGAACGTGATCGACATCAAGGCCGCGGCCGACGCGGCGCATGCCGTCGGGGCGATGGTCGTCGTCGACAACACCTTCGCGAGCCCGTACCTCCAGCGACCCCTCGAGCTGGGCGCGGACCTCGTCATGCACTCGACGACGAAGTACCTCGGCGGCCACTCCGACCTGATCGGCGGGTTCGCCGCGACGAACGACCCGACGATCGCTGAGCGTCTCTACTTCCTGCAGAAGTCGCTCGGCGGCATCCCGGGCCCGTTCGACTCGTGGCTCGTCCTGCGCGGCCTGAGGACGCTCGCCGTGCGCATGGATCGGCACTGCGAGAACGCGCACCGGGTCGCCGAGTTCCTCGATGCGCACGATGCCGTGGAGCAAGTGCTCTACCCGGGGCTCCCGAGCCATCCCGGGCACGAGATCGCCAAGCGCCAGATGACGGACTTCGGCGGGATGATCTCGTTCCTCGCCGGCTCCGAGGAGGCGGCGGTCGAGCTCGTCGCCCGCACCAAGGTCTGGACGCTGGCCGAGTCGCTCGGGGGCGTGGAGAGCCTGATCGAGCACCCGGCCCAGATGACCCACGCGTCGACCGCAGACTCACCGTTCGCTGCGCCCCGCAGCCTGATCCGGCTCTCGGTCGGCATCGAGTCGGCCGACGATCTGATCGCCGACCTCGAGGCAGCGCTCGTCCGCTCGACGGCAGCGGCCGGCGCGTAGTGCTCCTCCCTGGCCGGCTCCTCCGACTCGAGGGGCTCGCGCTCTTCGCCGGGGCGCTGATCGTCTACTTCGACCAGGGCTTCGGCTGGCTCCTGCTCGTCGTCCTCGTCCTGGTACCGGATCTGTCCTTCGCCGGCTACCTGGCGGGCCCGCGGGCGGGCTCGTGGATCTACAACGCGGCGCACACGACGCTCGGGCCGATCGCCCTCGGCGCGGTCGGTGTGCTCTCGAACACGGACTGGTGCATCCAGCTCGCGCTCATCTGGTTGGCGCATATCGGGCTCGACCGGCTGCTCGGCTACGGCCTCAAGTACCCGACTGCGTTTAAGGACACTCACCTGAGCCGCGTCTAGGAGGAATCGTGAAGACGAACCGATCCGTCCCGAAAGCAGCCGTCATCCCCGAGCTGCCCTATCGCGACGTGCGCGAGGGAGCCGAGTGGCTGTGCCGAGCGTTCGGGTTCCGCGAGCGGCTCCAGATCGGCGACCACAGGTCGCAGCTCGTCTACGAGGACGGGGCGGTGATCGTGATCGAGGGCGAGGAGGCGCCGTCATACCTGCTCGTGCGGGTCGAGGACGCCGACGCCCACCGAGCGCGGGCCGAGGCGGCCGGTGCGAAGATCCTCAGCGAGCCCAGGGACTGGCCGTACGGCGAGCGCCAGTACACGGCCGAGGACCCCGGCGGGCACATCTGGACGTTCTCCGAGTCGATCGCGGACGTCGATCCCGCGGACTGGGGCGGAACCCTGAAGGGGTGAGCGGTGTAGAGGAGGCAGACGCCACCTCGAAAGGAGCTCGACTCATGAAGCGCTTGCTCTTCCTGATCGCAGTCGCCGCACGGGGCCGGAGTCGGACGGATCGCCGATGATGAATCTCGCCGAGGTCGCAGGCTTCTTCCCGGCCGCGTTCGGCCAGACACCGGACCCGATGACGTATGCACGGGCGAAGGGAGATCTCGGCCCGCAGTACTCGATCGACTACGTCGTCCCGGGCGGCAACGACGTGAGCTTCAAGATCCACCAGGATCTCTATCCGTATGCCAAGCCGGGCGGCTGGACGTACATGCCGAAAGGTCAGCCGATCTTCGACATGACGACACACGGCGGCTGGTTCACCGACGCGAGGCTGAAGGGGATCCTCGTCGCCCACGGTCTGCCGAAGGCTCCGCCGACGACGAGCTCGAAGACGTCCAGCTCCGCAGGCTTCTTCTCGACAGGGAAGATCGGGCTGCTCGTGCTCGTCTTGTTCGGAATCGGGGCAGCGGCGGTGCTGACGAGGCGCCACCTCCGTAGCAGCACCACTTAGCTTCGACTTCTAGGATCCGGCGCGTGACGACGGGCGCGCCGGATCCCATGGACCTGCACCACGAGGGCGCCGAGCGCGTGATCGGCGTGTACCTGCTCGAGACCGAGGACGGGCTCGCGCTCCAGGACTGCGGGCCGTCGACGTGCATCACGGCGCTGAAGACGCAGCTCGCCGAGCGCGGGCTGGTGCTGGCCGACCTGCGTCATCTGCTGCTCTCGCACATCCACCTCGACCATGCCGGCGCCACGGGGACGCTCGTTCGGGAGCATCCGGGCCTCCACGTGCACGTCTCGGAGATCGGAGCGCCGCACCTCGTCGATCCGTCGCGGCTCGAGTCGAGCGCGCGCCGGCTCTACGGCGACGACTTCGACCGGCTCTGGGGTGAGCTCGCGCCGGTGCCGGAGGAGAACGTGCACGTCGTCGGGTCGTCCGTGCTCGGGCTCGAGTGCTTCCCGTCGCCCGGCCACGCGGCGCACCACGTCTGCTACGTGGACGGCGAGGGCACGCTCTACGCGGGCGACGCGGCGGGCGTGCGGATCATGCCCGACCGCCACATCCTCCCGGTCGCGCCTCCGCCGGAGATCGACCTCGAAGCATGGGAGCGCACGATCGACGAGCTCGAGCTGCGCGCGCCGCAGCGCCTCGCGCTGATCCACTTCGGCGTCGTCGACCAGCCGCGAGACCACCTGCGTCGCCTTCGTCGCCAGCTGCGTCTCTGGGGCCAGCGCGTGCGGCAAGGGATGGACGAGGAAGCGTTCGTGGCAGCCGCCCGCGCCGACCTCGAGGAGGACGTCGGCGACGCGCCGTACTACGAGCGCGCGGCACCATTCTGGCAGTCCTACCTCGGCCTGAGGCGCTACTGGGATAAAGCCGCGGCGTAGGCGTTCACGTAGTCGCGCACCATCCGTTCCGGCGCGAAGCGCTCTTCCACGTAGGCGCGGCAGTCCGTCGGGTCGAGCTCGTCCGCCAGGTCGAGCGCCGCGGCCATCTCGCGGAAGTTCTCGACGATGATCCCGCTCCGCCCGTCGTGGATCACCTCGGGCACCGCGCCGTGACGCGTCGCGATCACGGGCGTGCCGCAGGCCATCGACTCGACCATCACGAGCCCGAACGGCTCCTCCCACTCGATCGGGAAGAGCGTCGCGCGCGCGTCCTGGAGCAGCTCGACCTTCTCGCCGTGCGTGACCTCGCCGAGGTACTCGATCCCGTTGTTGCCGACGTGCGGCTCGACATACTCGGCGAAGTACTGCCGCTCCTTCTGTTCGCGGTTCTTGCCCGCCATCTTCAGCGGCAGGCCGAGCTCCATGGCCACTGCGATCGCGCGGTGCGCGCCCTTGTCCGGGCTGAACCGGCCCAGGAAGAGCAGGTAGTCGCCCCGGTGTGGCTTGCTCGGATAGAGCGAGAGGTCGATCGCGTTCGGGATCGTCGCCGCCCAAGGCAGGTCGGGCATCGAGCGCCGCTGGTTCTCGGAGATCGAGATCAGCCCCACGCTCGGAGAGACCTCCGCGATCGACTCGTACGCGTTCTGGGCCTCGTGTGTGTCGAGAGGCCCGTGCACCGTGTGCAGCACCGGGGTCGAGAGCAGCCCGCCGAGCGCGGCCGCCGGGATGCCCGAGTGGTCGTTGATCACGTCGAACTCGTCCGCGCGCGTGTAGCAGGCGAGCGCATGGCGGAGCTCCGGCAGCGAGCGGCCGATCAGCTCGCTGGGCGCCTCCTCGAAGATGTACGACAGGTTCGCCTTCGTCAGCGAGTCGCCAGACGCGAAGAGCGTGACCTCGTGGCCCGCGTCGGCGAGACCGTCCGCGAGCAACGAGACGACGAGCTCGATCCCGCCGTAGCCGGTCGGCGGCACCGCGAACCACACCGGAGACAGAACGGCGATCCTGAGCTTGTCATTCATGAGCTTCCAACCGAACGATGCCATCCTCAACGCGCGCGTCCCAACTCTTCTCGAACGCGCGGATCCCGCTGAGCCGAAGCGTTCCGGCCCAGGACGGGAGCTCGAGGGGGAGCACGGAGCGCAGCTGGTGGTTCCTGCGATCGGGTCGGAGGCCAAGCAGGATCTGCAGCAGGAGCACCGGAGCCCCTGCCGCCCAGGCCTGCGGCCGCGCCGCGGTGGGATACGCGATCGGGAACGGCGTCTCTGCGCGCGGGAGCCCCGCGAAGACCTCTGGCAGCTGGTACTCGAAGTGGCCGGCCGCATTCATCATCCGGCGGATGATCCGCTGTGCCTCGGGCCAGCGCGAGTAGCGGGCGAGGCCCCACGCGATGAGCGAATTGTCGTGCGGCCAGACCGTGCCGTTGTGGTACGAGAGCGGGTTGAAGCCTCCGTCCGCGGACGACATCGTCCGCACCCCCCAGCCCGACCAGAGATGCGGTCCCATCAGGCGGTCGACCACCGAGTCGACCTTCGCGGGCGGGACGATTCCGCTCCAGAGCAGATGCCCGATGTTCGAGCAGAGCGAGTCGACCTGCCTCTTCTCGCCGTCCAGCGCGAGCACGTAGAAGCCGCCGCGGCTCTCGTTCCAGAACGCCTCGTCGAAGCGGGCGCGCAGCTCGTCCGCCTCCCGGTCGAGCCGCTCGGCCAGCTCCCGCTCGCGCCAGACCTCGCGGGCCAGCTCCGCCAGCCGCCGCTTGGCGTCGTAGACATAGCCCTGAGCCTCGACCGGCGCGATCGGAGGATCCGCGAGCGACCCGTCGGAGTAGCGCTGCGAATCCCAGGAGTCCTTCCAGGACTGGTTCGCGAGGCCGGACTCGCTGCGGCGCTCGTACTCGACGAACCCGTCCCCGTCCCGGTCGCCATATTCGTCGATCCAGGCCAGCGCCCGCAGCGCCGGCTCTCTGAAGCGGCGCACGAGCGCGGCGTCGTCGGTCCAGCGCCAGACCTCGGAGAGCAGGATCAGGTACAGCGGCGTACCGTCGACCGTCCCGTAGTAGCGCTCGAACCAGTTCCGCGCCGCCTTTCCGCGGCGCAGCTCGTGGACGATCTTCCCGGGCTCGGCGTCGATCGATGCGTCGTCCTCGGCCGCCTGCAGGTCGGCCAGCACCTCGAGGGCGCTCCAGGCGAGCTCAGGCCCGAAGAGGAGCGTCTGCAGGCACGTGATGATCGTGTCGCGGCCGAACACGGTCATGAACCACGGCATCCCGGCCGCCGGCAGGTTCCCGAAGCCGCCGGCGCGCAACCGAAGCGAGGCGAGGTCGGCCACGGATCGAGGGAAGACGTGGTCGAGGTCGTCCCACGACGCGCGGAGCCTCGGCACGCGCAGGTTCCAGGCCGCGAGCGAGGCCTCGATCCGGTCGCGCTCCTCGCCGAAGCGCTGCCGCGCGACCTGCGGGCCTAGCTCGCCGCCGTCGAGGGACGGCACCACGTCGAATCCGAGCTCCCACGAGCCGCGCGGCTCGAGCTCGATCCAGAAGCGCACCTTGTCCTGTTCGACCAGCCCGCGCTGGGACAGGATGATCTGCGTGCGCGCGAGCCCGCCGTCGTCGACGAGCACGAACTGGTTCTCGCCCTCCTCGTAGACGGCCTCGACCTCGGGCGGCAGCGCTCTCGCCTTCTCCGGGTCGCCGAGCGCGAAGTCGTAGTTCTTGACCGCGAAGATGTCCGCGAAGTCGTTCCCGAACCCGAGCGCGAGCTCGAGCGCGGCGGGCTTCCGCGTCTGGTTCTGGACGATGATGCGGTCCTGCATGCCCTCGCCGACGAAGCGGTGCCGCGCGATGGAGACCGAGTCTTGGCGCAGGCCCTCGACCGGCGGGTTGCGCAGGAAGTACGCCGCCGAGTAGTACTCGGCCTTGCCCGCGGACAGGAGCAGCGGCCGCGCGCCGTTGATCGTCAGCTCGAGCCTGGAGAGGAAGCGGGTGTCGACCGCATACAGCCCACTCGTCGTGAACGTGAAGTCCCCGTTCTCGTCGCTGATGCAGAAGTTCGATCCCTCGAGGATCGTGATCGCCATCAGTGCCCCTCCCAGTGATGCCGCTGAGCTCCTGGGTCGCGAGCACCAAGCCAGAGGCCGCACTCACTCGAAGCCAATGCTGGATGAAGCATTGGTGAGAGGGAGGGTGGGCTCTGGCGCCGCGTGATCGCGGGCCAGGAGCCGGCATGTATTGCTGGGAGGGGCACTTAGTGACGGTGGATCCTTGTCGCCGTTGACTGGTCGATGGTCTTGACGACGAGCTCGTCGATGTTCACGTTCGGCGGCCGCGTGACCGCGAAGAGCACGCAGTCGGCGATGTCCTCCGGCTTGAGCGCGTCGACGTCCTCGTACACCTTCCGCGCCCGCTCCTCGTCGCCCCGGAAGCGAACCTTCGAGAAGTTCGTCTCGACGAGGCCCGGGTCGACCGTCGTCAGGTGGATCGGCCGGCCGAGCAGATCCTGCCGCAACGCGTAGGTGAAACCGCGCACGGCAAACTTCGAGGCGATGTAGACGGCGGCGTTCTCGTACGGCTCCCGACCCGCGACGGAGCCGATGTTGACGATGTGGCCGCCGTCGCGGATGTGCGGCAGGCAGAGTCGCGTCAGGCGCAGGACGCCGAGCACGTTCGTCTCGATCACGGTCGTCTCGTCCGCGTCGGTCGACTCCCAGAACGGGTCGCGGCCGAGGCTGAGGCCCGCGTTGTTGACGAGGATGTCGATTCCGCCGAGATCGGCGACTGCGCGGTCGACGAAGCGCTCGCAGCTTTCCCGGTCGGTCACGTCCAGGTCGAAGGCGTAGAAGCCGTCGCGGTCCGGCAGCAGCTCGACCCGACGTGCGCCGACCGCGACCCGCGCACCCGCATCCGCGAGCGCGTGTGCAGTGGCCGCCCCGATCCCGCTCGAGGCGCCCGTGACGACAGCCGTCTTGTCCTCGAGTGAGACCAAGGCGCGAACCTTAACGGGGTCAGACCCTGTAAAGATCACGGTGCCAGACCCTGTAAAGAGCCAGTCCCCCGTGAAGCCGCTCTACGAGGGGAGCCCGGCGTTAACGGGGTCACCCCCTGTAAAGAGTCACGGGGGCTTACTGGAAGAGGCCGAGCCGGAGCGCCGTCGCGACCGCATGCGTGCGGGTGCGCGCGTTCAGCCGCTCGCAGGCCTTGCGCACGTGTGTGCGCACGGTCTCGGGGCTGATCGAGAGCCGGTTGCCGATCTCCTCGTGCGAGAGGCCGTCGGCGACGTGGGCCAGCACCTCGGCTTCGCGCGGCGTCAGCGCCGGTTTGCTCGAGGCCCCGTTGAGCACAACAGGCGCGAGCGCCGGATCGATGTAGTGCTGCCCGGAGGAAATCGCCCTTAACGCGTGCACGAGGTCGGCCAGAGGCGCGTCCTTGAGGATGAGCGCGCGGGCTCCGGCGTCGAAGACCGAGCCGACGATGCTCTGGTCGGAGTCGGCCGTGTAGACCGCAATCAGCGTGTCAGGCGCCGCCGCGCGGATCTTTTCGAGGAGCTCGACCCCGCTGAGGTGCGGCATCCGGTAGTCGACGAGCGCAATGTCCGGCTTCGTCTCCCTGATGTCCGCGAGCGCCGCCACGCCGTCTCGCGACCGCCCGACGACCTCGAAGCCGTGGCTTTCGAGGAAGTCGGCCACTGCCGCCACGAGCGCGGGATGATCGTCCGCCACGAGGCAGCGGTACGGACGGCTCACTGAGCTGCCTCCCCGAGATGACCGCGCCGCGCACGACGCTCTCTCGGGCCCGGGAAGCGCAAGACGGCGGCGCCCGGAGGCGCCTCTGTGATCTGAAGGCCGTCACGCGAGAAGCTGATCGCGCCCGACCCGATGAGCTCCAGGATCTGGTCGACGATCGCAGGATCCCACTGCGAGCCGCGGCCGCGCTCGAGCTCGCCGACGATCTCCGCTTCGGGCAGCGCTTGACGGTATACCCGGCTGGCGGACATGGCCTCGACGGCGTCGGCCACGGCCATGATCCGAGCGCCGAGCGGGATCGCCTCCCCCTCGAGCCCGTCCGGATAGCCGAGCCCGTCCCAGCGCTCGTGGTGATGGCGCACGATCGGGCGCACTGCGGCAAGCAGCTCGATGCCGATCTTGCCGACGTCGTGCAGCAGCGCGCCTAGGCGGATGGTTTCGATCTCCTGCTCCCCGACGCCGACGGCCGCCGCGAGGCGCGTCGCCAGCCGGGTCAGACGCTCGGCGTGGCCGCGCATCCCCTCCTCGCGGGCCTCGATCGCGTTCGCCAGCGCGCTCGTCAACGTCGGCGCCAGCAGCCGCTCGCGGAGGTCCCGCTCGCTGCGCCCCGCCCGGTCGAGAGCCTTGGCCAGCGCCAGCTCGAGCTCCGTCTGGGTGAACGGCTTGGCGACGAAGCCGTCTGCGCCGCGGGCGAGCGCCTCGCTCAGGTCGTCGCGCGTGGTCGCGCCGGTCACGAGCACGATCGGCAGGTTCGGCCGCCGGATCCGCATCGTCTCGAGCAGCTCGAGCCCGGAGCCATCGGGCATGAAGATGTCGGTGATCACGACGCGAATGCTCTCGTCGGAGAACAGCTCCAGCGCCTCGGCCGCGGTCGCAGCGCATACGACCTCGTAGCCCGAGCCCGCGAGCATCGCGGTGATCACCTCGCGGACGACAGGCTCATCGTCGATGACCAGGACCTTCGTCACTGCGCACTTCCCGCCAGTGGGAGCTTGAGAACCAACGTCGCTCCGGTCCCGACCGAGGACACCGCGGTGAGGTTGCCTCCGTAGGCGCGGGCGATCTCGGAGCTCGCCGCGAGCCCGAGGCCGGTGCCCGATTTCGTCGTCGTGAACGCCTCGAACATGCGCTTGCGAATGCCAGGATCGATTCCGGCGCCCGAGTCCGCGACGGTCGCCACGGCCCAGTCGCCGTCACGCTCGAGCCGGACGGTGACCACGCCTCCCGCGGGAAGAGCCTGCTGTGCGTTGACGATCAGGCTCAGGAAGACCTGGCCGAGCCGGGCGTGGCTCCCGCGAACCTCGAGCGGCTCTTGGCAGTAGTCCTCTCGCAGCTCGACGTTCTTCTCCGGAGTCGTATAGCGGACGAGCTCGACCGCGTCGTCGACGACCCGGTGCAGCGAGACGATCCGGATGCCGTCCGGCTCGGCGCGCGCGAACCTGAGCAGTGCGTGCGAGAGCTGTTTGATCTCGAGCCCGCTCTGCTTGACCAGCAGCAGGCGCTTGTGGTCCGGCGATCCCGGCTCGAGGTCGGCGAGCAGGAGATCGACGAGACCGAGCATTCCGAAGAGCGGGTTGTTGATCTCGTGCGCGAGCCCGCGAACGAGCTCTCCGAGCGTGCTGAGTCGGCCCGCCTCGAGGAGGGCCTCTGTGTCGGGGCTAGCTGGATCCGCGCCGAAAGACGGCGAAGCGGCTGCGGCTGGCTGCATCGGTGTAGGTATCGGAGAAAATCGCCTCCGGCTGAAGTGAAGGCCTACTGGTCGACCCGGCTGCATGGGCGGTGCGTGGCTCGAACACGCGACCTCCTGCTTGTAAGGCAGGCGCTCTCCCAGCTGAGCTAACCGCCCGAGCTTTGCCCCCAGCGGGATTCGAACCCGCGCTACAGCCTTGAAAGGGCTGTGAC
>VAXT01000173.1 GCA_005883245.1 Actinomycetota bacterium
CTGCTGATCGAGGACCTGCAGCGCCAGCTTCCGCGCCTGCAGAGCCAGCCCGCGCCCGTTCACGACGCGTCCACGGGGACCGCCTTCGCCCACTGACAGCTCGTATCCGCTGACGCCGCCCGGCTGGCGGGAGACGGGTCGCCGGCGGGTCGGCCCCTTCGCGACGCACGTCACGTGGCTGCGACCGGACGGCACCTCGGCGTCCTGGTCGTCGCGCGTCCACCGCAAGCATGCGTCGAAGCTGTCGCGGCCGGGGCGCACCGGCGTCTGGTGGGCTCCGCGGCGAGCTTCGTGGTGGATCGGAGCCCTGTTCGCGATCGGGTCGACGTGCTTCCTCGTCGGCCCGTTCCCCGGTTTCGAGCAGCTCGTCGGCTCGGGCGCCGACGGGATGGTCTTCTTCGTCGGCTCGATCTTCTTCACGTCGGCCGCCGCGCTCCAGTGGCTGGAGACGATCAACGCGGACCCCGGCCCCGCACTTCGCCGGAGAACGCTTCGCGTGCTCACGTTCGAGCCGCGCCGCATCGACTGGTGGAGCAGCGGCGTCCAGCTCGTTGGAACCGTCTACTTCAACGTCAGCACCTTCCATGCGCTGCAGGCCGGGCTCGACGCCGGCGGCTACGACCGCCTCGTGTGGAAGCCCGACGCGCTCGGCTCGATCTGCTTCCTCGTGTCGGGCTACCTCGCCTACGCCGAGGTCTGCGGCCACGCGTTCTGGACGCATGACCGGACGCTCGAGTGGAAGATCGCCGCCGTCAACCTCGTCGGCTGCGTGGCGTTCGGCATCTCCGCGGTCGCCTCGCTCTGGCTGCCTTCGTCCGGCGGCGTGCTCGCTCTGGCCGCATCGAACTGGTTCACAGCGCTGGGCGGGCTCTGCTTCCTCGTCGGCGCGATCCTGCTGCTGCCCGAATCGGCCGCCGTCGAGACCGTGGAGTCCGGCGGAGCGGCGCTGTACGCTCACACGTGATGTCCGAGGCGACCGTCGAAGCCGGGCCCGTCGCGCCCGAGCCGGTCTCGAAGCGCCGGCGTGTCGTCCGGATCGTGTCCTGGATCGTCGGGCTCGTCCTGTTGCTCGTCGTGCTCAACGCGCTGGGCGTCAACGTCCGCGACTGGCTGAAACAGCTCTGGGACTCGGTCACCGAAATCTCGGTCGCCTACGTCATCCTCGCATGCATCTTCCAGTGCCTGCAGACCGTCCTGACCGCGCTCGGCTGGTACGGGATCCTGCGCTACGCGTATCCGACGACGCGCTTCCGGCTGGTGCTCGCGTGCTACGCAGCGTCGGTGGCGCTCAACGGGATCCTGCCGGCGAACCTCGGGACGTTGGCGTTGCTCCTGATGTTCACGACGATCATCGCCGGCGCGACCTTCTCCGGGGTTCTCGGCGCCTACGTCGTCGAGAAGATCTTCTTCACGCTCCGGGATCGTCGGCGGCGCGATCTTCCTGCTCGTCATCCTGCTCCGGATCTTCTGGACCTGGGTCAAGAAGATGTGGGCCAAGGCCAAGCAGGGCGCCGCGATCCTCGGCGACCTCGGCGCATACGTGAAGCTCGTGCTCCTGCCGCAGATGGGCGGCTACGTCGCGAAGGTGATGGTGATCATCATCTTCCTCGCCGCGTACAGCATTCCGGTCACGTTCGGCTCGGTGATGAGCGTCCTCGGCTCGAACCAGCTGGCGAACATCCTCTCGATCACGCCCGGCGGCGTGGGAGTCAACCAGGCGTTCAACACGTTCGCGCTCAACAGCTATACGAGCTCGACGAACGCGACCGCGTACTCGATCTCGCAACAGCTGATCACGAAGCTCGTCAAGGAGTCGTACGTCGACGCGAAGGTGAAGGCGGGCGAGATGAAGGAGCAGCGCGGCCAGATGCTTGGCGACGAGGAGGGCCCCGAGACGGCTTGAGCCGCACGCAGTACTACACGGCGGCCACGCTCGACGGTTTCATCGCGGATCCGGACAACTCGCTGGAGTGGCTCTTCACGCGCAAGCGCGACGAGCGCGGGCCGATGAACTACCGGGACTTCATCGCCGAGGTCGGGGCGCTCGCGATGGGGTCGACGACCTACGAGTGGATCCTCGATCACGAGTCCTCCAAGTGGCCGTACGAGCAGCCGTGCTGGGTCTTCACGCACCGGCGGCTGACCGTCGTCCCGAACACGCAGATCGAGCTCGTGAGCGGCGCCGTCGCGCCGGTGCACGAAGAGCTCGTGCGCGCGGCGGAGGGGAAGAACGTCTGGATCGTGGGCGGCGGCGACCTGGCCGGTCAGTTCGCCGACGCCGGCCTCCTCGACGAGGTGCTCGTCACGATCGCCCCGGTCACGCTCGGCGCGGGCGCTCCGTTGCTGCCGCGCAGGATCGAGCTGAACCTCGACGAGGTCGGCAGGAACGGCGATTTCGTCTGCGCCAGGTTCGGCGTCGTGCGCGAGACGCAGTAGCGTCTAGCCGAATGGTCACGCCGGAAGAGGTCGAGCAGGTCCCGTACTTCGCAGCGCTCAGCCCGGAAAGCCGGGAGCGGCTCGCACGCGCGGCCGCGGACCTCGCCTTGGCCGTCGGCGAGTACGCGGCGCACGAGGGCGACGGGCGAGCGCTGTTCGCGCTGCTCGAGGGCCACGTCGAGGTCGTGAAGCTCGTCGACGGCATTCCGCGCGTCGTCGGCGAGCGCAACCCCGGCGAGCTGTTCGGCGAGGTCCCGATCACGCTGGGGACGGTCTTCCCGGTCGGGTTCCGTGCGGCGGAGCCGTCGCGGGTGATGCGAATCGAGCCGCACGACTATCACTTCGTAGCCGCCCAGGAGCCCGGGCTCGTCAAGGCCGTCGGCGCGCTCGCGGGCAACCGGATGAGCGGGCCGGGCGGCCTGTCCGGGATCGCGGCCGAGCCCCCTCCGCCGAGGGCGATCGTGGTCGGCGACCGCTGGGACGCGCCCTGCGCCGAGCTCCGGCGTTTCCTCGACCGCAACCAGATCACGTTCACGTGGCTCCAGCCCGACGCGGACGACGCGGTCGAGCAATGGGGCGGCCCGCTGCCGCCGGAGTCGGAGCGCCCAGTGATCCGCGTCGTCGGCGGCAGGACGGTCGTCCGGCCCCAGCCGCGCAGAGTCGCCGAGTTGCTCGACCTCGACACCGAGCCGGAGGCGGCCGAGTACGACACCGTGATCGTGGGCGCCGGCCCTGCTGGGCTGGCGGCGGCTGTGCACAGCGCCTCGGAGCGCCTGAGCACGATCGTGATCGAGCGCGAGGCGCCCGGCGGGCAGGCTGGAACCTCGTCGCGGATCGAGAACTACCTCGGCTTTCCCGCCGGCGTCTCCGGAGAGGAGCTGGCGAGCCGAGCTCTCCAGCAGGCGCGGAGGCTCGGCGCGGAGATCCTCGTCACCCGCGCGATCGAGCGGATCGACGCCTCGAGCCGCCACGTGTACCTCGACAGCGGCGACGTCCTCCGGGCTCGGGCGATCGTGCTCGCGTGCGGCGTCTCATGGCGGCAGCTCCCGCTCGAGGGATTCGACCGCCTGGCGGGACGGGGCGTCTCGTACGGCGCGGCCCCGAGCGAGGCGCCGAACACACACGGGCTCGACGTGCACATCATCGGCGCCGGCAACTCGGCGGGGCAGGCGGCGATGTTCTTCTCCGCCCACGCGCGGAGCGTGACCATCGTCTACCGCGGCGAGTCGCTCGAGAAGGGAATGGCGCGCTACCTCGTCGACCAGATTGCGACCCGGCCGAACATCGGGGCCCTCTACCGCTCGGAGGTGGTGGCCGCGCACGGGAACGACTCGGTCGAGGCGATCGACGTGCGCAACTCGGACACCGGCGAGACGACGCGCCTCCAGACGGGCGGCCTCTTCATCTTCATCGGCGCCGATGCCGAGACGGGATGGCTTCCACGCGAGATCGCCCTCGACGAGAACGGCTATGTGCTGACCGGCACCGACGTGAGCGCGACGGGACGCTGGTCGCTCGAACGCGACCCCTACCTGCTCGAGACGAGCGTGCCGGGCATCTTCGCCGCCGGAGATGTCCGCTTCGGCCCGGTCAAGCGGGTCGCGGCCGCCGTCGGTGAAGGAAGCATGGCGACAGCGTTCGTGCGCCAGTACCTGAGGGAATCCGAGCCGGCTAGCTGACCTTCTCCTTGGCGTTTCGGGCGTTGTCCTTCACCTTGCCCCAGTCCTTCTGGTTCTTAGTCGCGGTCAGCCGGCGCGCTGGTAGACCTGGACCTGGACGCCGTCCGGGCCGACCGTCCTCGACTCGGTCAGTTTGAACTTGAGCCGGTCGATCCCGTCCGGGAACAGGCGCTGGCCGCGTCCGAGGATGGTCGGGAAGATCATCAGCCGGAGCTCGTCGACGAGGTCGTTCTCGAGCAGAGTCCTGACCAGCGTGCCGCTTCCGTGGACGAGGATCGTGCCCTCGGTCTCGTCCATCAGCCTCTTCAGCCCGCCCACGACGTCGCCCGAGATGACCGTCGTGTTCTGCCACTCCGGATCCGTCAGCGTGTTCGAGACGACGTACTTCGGGTCCGCGTTGAGCTTGTCGGCGAACTCCCCCTCGCGGGACGGCCAGGCCGCCGCGAAGCCCTCGTACGTGACGCGGCCGAGGAGCGTGACCTCCGAGTTGGTCAGCTCGTCGAGCTTGAACTTGTTCCCGTCGTCCCCGCGGTCGTACTCGAAGGTCCAGCCGCCGTGCTCGAAGTCCTCCGAGCCGCCCGGATCCTCGAACACTCCGTCGACCGAGACGAACTCTGTGACGACCAGCTTGCCCATCTTTGCTCTCCTTTGGTCGAAGCTCTTGCACCTAAGACCAGCGGGAGGTCGCTGACTCATCGGTGGCGTCGAACCAGCCAGAGGCCTCTTCATTCCGGGGTGGGGTGCGACTGCGGTTCTGTACAGGCAGGGCCTTCCCGAGGGCTGGGCTGGGCTCGAGCTGCCTTCGTTCAGGCACGGCCGCGGGGACTTCCTCGCCTACCGTGGACGCCTCGCAGACGAGCTTGTCCGGCGAGGGGCGCCTCTCGCACTGGCCGGCCATTCGATGGGCGGCGCGCTCGCCCTCCTGGCCGCGGTCGATCAACCCGCGCTCGTGGAGCGGCTGATCCTCCTCTCGCCGGCGGGGCTGCCACTGACGAAGCCGATGCGGGCGAGCATGGTCACCTTCGTACGGCAGGTCGTGCGCGGCCGCTACCCGGTGGGCCATCTCGGTCGGGTCGTCGGCCGGGCCGTGTCCGCCCCCGTGAGCGCGCTCAGGCTGGCCCGGACCGTCCACGCGCTCGACCTCACCCCGGAGCTCGAGCGCTTCCACGACCTGGGCATCCCGTGCGCTGTCGTCGGCTGCGCGAGCGACATGCTGACGCCTTCGAATCACTGCCGTGCGCTCGCGACCCTCCTTGCTGCAGAGTACCGCGAGGTCGACGCCCCAGACGGCCACATCTGGCCGATCACGCAACCGCAGCTGCTCGCGGCCGAGCTGTCACGCTGACCCTTCGATCGCCGCGACCTCATCCTCGCCGAACTCGAGATTGGCGGCGACGACGATCGGGTCGACCTGGTCGGGCCGGCGGAAGCCGACGATGGCGGCGTCCACCGCCGGGTGCCGTAGCGTCCAGGCGGCGGCAACGGCGCCGGGCGTCGTGCCGTGACGCTCGGCGACGCTCCTGAGCCGCTCGACGAGCTCGAGGTGGCGCGCGAGCTCGGGATCCCGGAACCGCGGGTCGCGCTTGCGCCAGTCGTCGTCGGGCAGAGCCTCGATCCGCTCGCGCGTCATCGACCCCGTGAGCAGGCCCGAGCTCATCGGGGAGTAGGCGATCACGCCGATCCCCTCGCGCTCGGCGAAGGGCAGGATCTCGGCCTCGACTTCGCGGTCGATCAGCGAGTAGGGAGGCTGCAGCGTGTCGACGGGAGCGATCCGCTGGGCCCGGCTGAGCTGGTCGACGTCGAAGTTCGAGACGCCGATGTGCCGGGTGAGCCCCTCGTCGCGGAACTCGACGAGCGCCGCCCAGCCCGCCTCGATCTCCTTGTCCGGAACCGGCCAGTGGATCTGGTACAGGTCGACGGCGTCGAGCCCGAGCCGCGTGAGGCTTCCTTCGAGCTCGCGGCGCAGCGAGTCGCGCTGCAGGCTGTGCAGGGTCGTTCCGTTCGGGCCCGGCGGCTGGCCGCCCTTCGTGAAGACGTAGGGGCGCTCGTCCAACCCGGCGATCGCGCGGATCGCCGCGATCGAGTCCTCGTCCTCCTGCGAGCCCCAGCTCCACTCGAAGCCACCGCCTCCGAGCGCCCAGGCGCCGAAGCCGACGCGCGTGATCTCCATGCCGGTCGGGCCGAGCTGCGTCGTCCGCAGGCGTTCCTGCATGGCCTGATCTTGCCCGGCCCGCGGCTCTGCTACGCGCGCAGGAACGCGAGGACTGCCAGCACGCGCCGGTGATCCTCGGCCGCTGCGGGCAGGCCGAGCTTTCCGAAGATGCTCGTCACGTGCTTCTCGACGGCGCGATCGGTGACGACGAGCCGCTGCGCGATCGCGTGGTTCGACCGCCCTTCCGCCATCAGCTCCAGCACCTCGCGCTCGCGCGGTGTCAGCGTCTCGATCGGGTCGTCGTCGCGGCGCCGGCCGACGAGCTGCGTGACGATCGCGGGATCGAGCGCCGAGCCGCCGTCGGCCACGCGCCGGACCGCGCTCGCGAACTCGCCGACGTCGGCGACCCGATCCTTGAGCAGGTAGCCGACTCCTTCCGCGTCGTCCGCGAGCAGCTCGAGCGCGTAATCCGGCTCGACGTACTGCGAGAGCACCAGCACGCCGACGTCCTCGTGCTCCGCGCGAATCGTCTTCGCAGCGGTCAGGCCCTCGTCGGTGTGGCTCGGCGGCATGCGGATGTCGACGATCGCGACGTCGGGGTTGTAGCTCCGCACCTTGAGCAGAAGGTCATCCGCCGTCGACGACTGTCCGACGACCTCGAAGCCGGCTCCCTCGAGGATCCGCGCCACGCCCTCGCGCAGGAGGACCGAGTCCTCTGCGATGACGACGCGCAGCTTGCGCTCCTCGGTCATTCGCAGAGGCTAGTGATCCGCTCCGCGGAAATCTCGCCCTTCGGTACGAAGCCGCGCGCGCCGCTCTGCTGCAACTGGGGGCCGAAGTCCGACTCGTCGCGCGTCGACGTGAGGACGATCGCCGGCCCGGCGCCGTTCGCCGTCAGCTGGGACGCGACCTCGATCCCGTCGATGTCGGGCAGCTGGACGTCGAGCAGCACAATGTCGGGCTCCAGCTCGCGGGTGACGGCGAGCGCCTCACCGCCGCCCGCAGCCTCGCCGATCACCTCGAAGCCCTCGGACTCGAGCAGCCTGCGCGCGATCCCACGGAAGCGAGGGTCGTCGTCGACAATGACGATGGTGGCCATCCTCGGATGGTGGCAGAGGCTCCGCGGATCCGCCGTACGGGTAACCGCACTCTTTCGAACGTAGAAAACGCGGTGTCGTCCGTCTCCAACGCCAACGGCCGGGCCTCTCGGCCCGGCCGTTCGCGCGACGCGGGGCGTCGTACGTGTCTCAGGCCGTGGCGGCCACGGTTGCGTGAATCGCACGCGGCTCCGGCCGACGAGGCGCCTGCGCCTGCTCGGCTCCTTCGAGCATCGCGGTGGCGACGAGCCCGAGCGCACCGGCCCAGGCGGCGGCGACGTCTTCCGTCCACGAGTCGCCTGCGATCTCCGCCATCGAGGCGAGCATCACCTCGGCGACGACGGGGTAGTGCTCGGGCTGAGCGCCGTAGGCGACGTGCCGGGCACCGAGGAGGCGGAGCCTGGGTGTGATCGCCTCCAGGTCGCGCAGCGATTTCCGCAAGAGGACGAGCGTCGCGAGGAGCATCGCCTTCTGCTTGTCGAGGTCGCTGTTCGCGAAGAGCGGCTTCACCGCCGGCGCCGTTTCGAACAGCCGCGCGTAGAAGACGTCGACGAGCTCCTCGCCGCGCGGCGCGATCAGGTCGAAGCTGGTTTCGAGTGTGTCGAGATCGAGGGTCATGTCTGGGCTATTGGGTCGTCAGCGTTCCGACGCGGATCGCGGTCATCACCGGCGAGTAGGCCTTCGCGATGTATCCGCCGTTGCAGCGGAGGTTGACAGTCGTCGAGTTGGACAGCGACTCCGTGTCGACCAGGCTGATCCCGGCCTCGCCGACCACGTCGACCACCGCCGAAGCATCCAGGCCCGTTCCGCTCGGATAGAAGCCGCAACGGACGATCTGGAGCTGGGACGTCTGGAGCGTCGCCCGGCCGCTCAGGACGTAGCGCCCCGGCGGCAGGGTGAGCGACCTGATCGTCGTGGCGCCGTTGATCGTGATCGGCCCGATGGTGCTCGACACGAATCCGTCGCTGGGGCCGGTGGGGCCGGTGGGGCCGGTGGGGCCGGTCGTGCCCGGATCGCCCTTGGGACCCTGTGGCCCGGCAGGCAGCTGGCCGGCCTTGAAGTCGGCGGTCAGCAGCGAGCCGTTCCTCACCTTCACGGTGGTGACGGCGTTCTTCTTCAGCTGCGCGGTGCCGACGGAGTTCTTGCCGAGGACGAGCCTGCCGGCCGCCTGGCTGATCGGGGTTGCGGCGAACAGTGCGACGGCGAGTGCCGTCGCCGCCAGAGTGATCGAGAGCTTCGAGCCCTTCATCGTGTGTCTCCTTCCGAGGAATGCGTCATGCCTAGAAGGTCGCACGGCGCCGCGGCCGCGGGAATGCGGCCAGCCTGTGTCTCGGGGTGCGGCTGCCCGCACTCCGAGTCGGGCTCTACGGAAGCGGGATCGTGGCGTGAAGCGTCGTGCCGGACGCCTCGCTCACGAGCACGAGCCGGCCGTCCAGGGCCTCGACTCGATCGGCCAGGCCGCTGAGCCCGGAGCCGTGTGCTGCGTCGGCGCCGCCCGCTCCGTCGTCGCCGACCTCGACGACGACCTGCCCGTCCTCCTCGGCCACGGAGACCCGCGCAGCGGAGGCGTTCGCGTGC
>VAXT01000134.1 GCA_005883245.1 Actinomycetota bacterium
GTTCCGGCTCCTCTACGCCCTCGCGTCCGAGCAAGGCCGCGTCCTCACGCGAGACGAGCTGCTGCGTTCACACCCGCTACGGAGCGGGCTACAAGCTGGAGGCGCAACCCAAGGAGGAGCCAACGCTCGAGGCTCGGTCTAGCTAGTGCCGACCGTGGAAAAGGAGACCCGCGGAAGGGTTCGGCCGCGAAGCGCAGGCAGCTCAAACGGTTCTCCAGCCTCGAACTGAAGGGTCTTGCGCGGCACGGACTCATCGGTAGAACGTCCCCGGCCCCAGCCTTTCCACATGTGTGGAAAAGCCCTTGAGTCGATCGTTACCGCTCGGCGGCGGAATGCTCGCCGGCCGTTCACATTTGCCGCTCGCCCCGGCAGGAGGGCGGCCGTTTCAGTACGTTCCCCGGCCAGCGGCCGCAGTAGGCTCGCACGGACACACTCTCGAGCGAGGAGGTCTCGTGAACACACGGCATCCGGCAGTGATCGCGACCGCAGTCGTCCTCGGCATCGTCTTTGTCGTGCTCGGGATCGTTTACTGGGCAGTGCCGGCAGGATCGCTCCCATCCTTCATCCCGGGGCACGAGGCAGGATCGGGCCACCATCACGTGAAGCACGGGATCGCCTCGTTCCTGCTCGGCGTGGCCCTCCTGATCTTCGCCTGGTTCCAGACCGGGAAGAGGGGAAGCGCGGAGCAGTCGCCCGGCGCGTGATCGCCGCCGCGCCGATCAGCTACTTCCAGGCGATCGTCCTTGGGCTCCTCCAGGGCGTCACCGAGCTGTTCCCCATCTCGAGCCTCGGGCACAGCGTCATCTTCCCGAGCTTGTTCGGCTGGAACATCCACCAGAACGACGATTACTTCATCACGTTCCTCGTGGCGACTCATCTGGCGACCGCGATCGTTCTTTTCGGCTTCTTCTGGCATGACTGGATGCGGATCTTGCGCGGGCTCGGGCGCAGCTTGCGCGACCGCGGCATCGGCCCCGAGGATTGGGACGCGAAGCTCGGCTGGCTCCTCGTCGTCGGCACAATCCCAGCGGGAATCCTCGGCCTCCTCCTCGAACATGCCCTCCGCAGGCTGTTCGCATCGCCACAGTCGGCGTCCTTCTTCCTGATGCTGAACGGCGTCCTTCTTTTCGGGGCGGAGGCCCTCCGCCGCCGAGCGCCGCAGACGGATGAGGACGATGACACGCGAATCGCTCGGCAGGTGTCGTTTCCGCAGTCCTTCGTCGTCGGTGCCGCTCAGGCGATCGCCCTCATCCCCGGGTTCTCCCGCTCTGGCGCGGCCATGGGCGGAGGGCTGATCGTCGGCCTCTCACACAAGGACGCGGCGCGTTTTGCGTTCCTGCTGGCGACCCCGATCATCGGCGCCGCGGCCCTGCTCAAGCTGCCGGAGCTGTTCGGCTCGCAAGGGGACGGGATCCGGGGTCAGGCCCTCGTCGCCTCGCTTTGCTCGGCGCTGACCGCGTACTTCTCCGTCCGGTTCCTCATGCGCTACTTCGAGACGCGAACGCTCATCCCGTTCGCGATCTGGTGCCTTGCGTTCGGTGCGGCCTGCTCCCTCTACTTCCTCGCCACCTGATGGCGCATTCAGGAGGGCGTTCGCGGCCCGACCTCCTGCTGTAGGGTTGCCTAGGCGATGCCTAGGCAGACGTACACCGCGGGGGAGGCTGCACGTCGCCTGGGGATCAGCCTCGACACGCTCCGGCGCTGGGACCGCCAGGGGCGTATTCGTACGGGTCGCGACCGCGCCAACCGGCGCGTCGTGCCCGCGAGTGAGGTGGAGCGGCTCCGAGGGGGGTCGCTCCACCACGATCTCTCGGCCCGCAATAGGCTCGTCGGAACCGTGCGCGAGGTGAAGATCGAAGGCCTGCTCGCACAGGTCGAGCTCGAGGCCGGCCCCTTCCGGATCGTCTCCGTGATCACGCGCGAGGCCGCGGAGGAGCTGGCCCTCGAGCCTGGCGACTCGGCGACGGCCGTCGTCAAGGCGACCTCGATCATGGTCGAGCGGTGAGAACGCTCGCCATCCTGTTCGCGCTCGTCGTGCTCACGCTGCCGCCTGGGACCGCGGCCGGCGACAGCTTCACGGTCTACGCTGCGGCGTCGCTGACCGAGGTCTTCCCGAAGATCGACTCGTCTCCGCGCTACAGCTTCGCGGGCTCCGACCAGCTCGCGCTGCAGATCCGACAGGGCGCCCCGGCGGACCTCTTCGCGGCCGCGAGCCCGAAGTCAACACAGCTGCTGTACCGCGACGGCCTCGTCGAGAGGCCGGTCACGTTCGCCAAGAACCGGCTGATCGTGATCGTGCCGGAGTCGAACCCGGCCGGCATCCACTCCGTCTACGACCTGCGCAGGAGCGGAGTCAAGATCGTGATCGGCGATCAGGGCGTCCCAATCGGCTCCTACACGAGACAGCTGCTCGACTCGCTCGGGATCAAGGACGCAGTGCTGCGCAACGTCGTCAGCCAGGAGACCGACGTCAAGGGCATCGTCGCCGAGGTCGTGCTCGGGGAGGCAGACGCCGGCTTCGTGTATCGGACGGACGCGAAGCCTGTGTCCGCGCGGGTCCAGAAGATCTTTCTGCCTGCTTGGGCACAACCACCGATCCGCTACCAGATCGCGATCGTGAAGTCGTCGCCGCGCAGGATCGAGGCGCGCGCCCTCATCCACAAGGTGCTCTCGACGCGTGGCCGAATGCTGCTGAGGCGCGCCGGCTTCGGGCTCCCGCGCAAGATGCGTTGACCCGGCTCCTGTTCGCCGCGATGACCGCGGTCGCGGCCGGGGTCGCCTTCGTCTTCCTGCTCCTGCCGCTCGCCGCGATCTTCCTCCGCGTCCCGCTCGGCGACCTGGTCGACCAGCTCGGCAACGAGGTCTTCCGTGACGCGCTCGTCGTGAGCCTGAAGACGAGCCTCATCGGGCACATGGCGGTGCTTCTCTTCGGTACTCCCACCGCCTACCTCATCGCGCGGCGGCGCTTCTTCGGGCGCGGCGCGCTGATCACGCTCGTCGAGCTACCGCTCGTCCTGCCGCCCGCGGTTGCGGGGATCGCGTTGCTCGCCGCGTTCGGCCGTTTCGGTCTCCTCGGCGGCGAGCTGGACGCGCTCGGGATCCAGATCGGGTTCACGCAGACCGCGGTCGTGCTCGCGGTCGCGTTCGTCGAAAGCCCGTTCTACCTGCGCGGCGCGATCGCGGCTTTCGAGAGCGTCGACGAGAACCTCATCTCGGCGGCACGCACGCTCGGGGCGGGCCCATGGCGTGTCTTCGGGCGGATCGCGCTGCCCCTCGCCGCCGGTGGGCTCGGCGCGGCTTCGGCGCTCGCGCTGGCGCGGGGGTTGGGCGAGTTCGGCGCGACGCTGATCTTCGCGGGGAGCCTCCAGGGGGTGACGCAGACGCTCCCCCTCGCGATCTACGCGGAGTTCGACCAGGACTTCGACGTCGCCCTCGCGATCAGCGCACTCTTCATCCTCGTTGGAGTGGCGATCCTCGTCGGACTCAAGGTCTTCACATGGGCACGGCTCGGCTCGATCTCACGGTTCCGGTTCGTGGCTTCGACGTCGAGGTAGCGCTCGACGTCGGCCCCGAGACGGTCGCGCTCGTAGGCCCCTCCGGCGCGGGCAAGACGACGGTTCTGCGCACGATCGCCGGGCTGGTAGAGCCGACGCGGAGGCTCGTCGCGGCGAACGGCGAGGTCTGGTTCGACAGCGAGCGGGGAATCAACCGCCGGCCTGAGGAGCGCGCCGTCGGCTACGTCTTCCAGGAGTACGCGCTCTTCCCGCACCTCTCGGTCGAGCGCAACGTCGGCTTCTCGGGCGGCGATTCCGGCGACCTGCTCGAGCGGCTCGGGATCGGCGAGCTGGCGAAGGCAAAGCCGTCGGAGCTTTCGGGCGGCGAGCGGCAGCGCGTCGCGCTCGCGCGGGCGCTTGCTCGCAAACCGAGGATCCTGCTCCTCGACGAGCCGATGGCGGCCCTCGACCCGCACACCCGCGGTCGCGTGCGCGCCGAGCTGCGGACGCTTCTGCGCGAGCTCGGGCTCCCGTCGATCCTCGTCACGCACGACTTCCTCGACGCGGCGGCCCTCGCCGACCGGATCGCGGTGCTCGTCGAAGGCCGGATCGTGCAGACCGGAAGCGCAGAGGAGCTGATCGCCTCCCCGGCCACGCCTTTCGTCGCCGAGCTCGCAGGCGGCAACCTCCTCACCGGCCAGGCGAGGGTCCGGGTCGACGGCCTGACCGAGGTCGTGCTCGACTCCGGAGCCACGATCGTCTCCACGGACGAGGCGGACGGCCCGGTCGGGATCGTCGTCCACCCGTGGGAGATCTCGCTCTCGAGGACGCAGACCGGCGATTCGGCGCAAAATCGGCTGCGGGCTCCGATCGAGAGCGTCGTCCCCGTGGGTAACCGCCGCCGA
>VAXT01000135.1 GCA_005883245.1 Actinomycetota bacterium
TGGGGACAATCGGGCGAACGTGCGTTCCCTAGCCCTGCAAGCGGCGGTGTTTCGCCTCGAGCCGAACCTGTGCGAAAGGCGGTTGTCCACCCGTTGAAATCGGCGCTTCCAGCCACCACTAATTCCGACGTGGCCATGCTCGCTTCGACGACGCAGACCGCCCCGGTCCCGCCGCAGAACCTCGACGCAGAGGAGTCGGTCCTCGGCGCGATGATGCTCTCGCCGGGGGCGATCGGGGCCGTCAGCGAGGTCCTCGACGCCGGCGACTTCTACCGCGAGAGCCACGCGAAGATCTACCGCGCGACCCTCTCGCTGTACGCGCGCGGCGAGCCGGTCGACGCGATCACGCTCGTCGACGAGCTCGAGGAGCGCGGCGACCTCGAGGGCGCGGGCGGGCGCGAGCGGATCCACGAGCTGGCGGCGCTCGTCCCGGCGACGGCGAACGCGGCGCACTACGCCAAGATCGTCCGCGAGATGGCGACCCTGCGCGGCCTGATCCGCGTCGGCGGCGAGGTCGCTCGCCTCGGCTGGGAGCGCCCGGGCGACGCGCAGGAGCTCGTCGACAAGGCGGAGCAGGTCGTGTTCGAGCTCTCGCAGGCCCGGGTCGCGTCCGAGTTCAGCCACATCGAGGCGCTGCTCAAGGAGAGCTTCGAGCGGATCACCCAGCTCTACGAGGCCGGGGAGGAGCTGACCGGGGTGCCGTCGGGGTACCGCGACATCGACCGGATCACTGGCGGCTTCCAACCCGGCAACCTGATCATCGTCGCCGCGCGGCCGAGCATGGGCAAGTCCGCGCTCGGGCTCGGCATGGCGGCGAACCTCGGCGTGCGCTCGAAGACCCCGGTCGCGCTGTTCACGCTCGAGATGTCGAAGTCCGAGGTCACGCAGCGGCTGATGTGCAGCGAGGCGAAGGTCGAGTCGAACCGGCTGCGGACGGGCAAGCTCGCCGTCGACGACTGGCCGCGCCTGACCGCGGCCTGCGACAAGCTGGCGAAGGCTCCCATCTACGTCGACGACACGGGCTCGATCACGATGATGGAGATCCGCGCCAAGGCGCGGCGCCTCAAGACCCAGGAGCCGAACCTCGGGTTGATCATCGTCGACTACCTGCAGCTGATGACCTCCGGCGCGTCGGTCGAGAACCGCGTCCAGGAGGTGTCGCAGATCTCACGCCAGCTCAAGGTGCTCGCCCGCGACCTCGACGTGCCGGTGCTCGCGATGTCCCAGCTCTCGCGCGCGGTCGAGCAGCGCCACGACAAGCGGCCGATCCTGTCCGACCTCCGAGAGTCGGGCGCGATCGAGCAGGACGCCGACCTCGTCTTCTTCATCTACCGCGACGAGTACTACAACGAGGAGACCGACCAGCAGGGCCTGGCCGAGGTCATCTGCGCGAAGCACCGCAACGGGCCTACCGGCTCCGAGAAGCTCTCGTTCCTGAAGCGCTACGCGAAGTTCGCGGACCTGGCTGCGTGATTCTGGCGGAGGAGCAGACCCTCGTCGTTCCCGCGCGGGTGACCGTGGTGCGGGTGATCTGTCGCGCGTGTGAGGAAGAGAAGCCCGAACAGCAAGCCGACGGCTATTTCGGCGCGACCGTCGACGGTACGCTCCGACTCGAGGATCGGCATGGCTGGGTCACGTGCCGCTGCGGACACCGGATCGAGCTGATCCGGGCGGGCCTGGTCCGCTAGCAACTTGACAGCGTCCCGGCGGGATGGAATCCTCGCTCGCGCGGCAGTTGGTGTACCGCGAAAAGAAGGGGGGCCAGGGGATGCAGCCTTCTGATCGCTGTGGCACACCTCCCTCGGCCGAGGGGGTCGGGGGAGCGTTCTCGTATTCGAGCGAACGCGTGAACGGGAAGCACACGCGCCGAGTTCTCCTCGTCGCGGACGTGAGCGTTCACCGCGACAGTCTCGTGGAGCAACTCGATCGTGAGCCGGGCATCCGGATGGTCGGGGCGGCCTCAGATCCTGTTCAGTGTGTCGCGGAGTTCTGGAACCTGAGTCCGGACATCGTCCTGCTCGACGTCGCCGCAGAGGAGCGCGTCTTGGCGATCGCGGCCCTGGTAGCGTCGATCCCCGATGTGAGAGTCGTCGCGCTCGGGGTGCCCGAGACCGAGAGCGACATCATCGCCTGTGCGGAGGCCGGTGTCGCGGCCTGCGTCACCCGCGAGGCGTCCTTTGGCAGAGCGTTCGGGCGACCCGGCTGCGTCGCTCACGGCCCGCGAGCGGGAGATCCTCGAGCTCATCGATGAGGGTCTCTTGAACAAAGAGATCGCGCAACGCCTCCGCATCGAGGTACCGACCGTGAAGAACCACGTGCACAACATCCTCGAGAAGCTCGGGGTGCACAGCCGACACGAGGCCGCGGCACTGCTTCGGACCCGCCGGTCCCCGGTCCTCTCTCCTGTCGAGACCATGGGGAAGTAGTTCCTTCCGACCCAGAGATCTAGTTCTTCCTCTGGGCTGAAAACGAATCGGCTGGTCCATTGCCGCTTCGCGCCGTGTCTCCGAGAATCGGGGCGGCCTTGGTGTCGGGCAGCCAGTGCCCGACCCAGGGGGGAGACATGGGCGAGGACGTGAGAGATCACGATTGAGGTTGGGGCTTGCGTCCCCTGCCATGCCTTTGCCGGCGCGCGAACGTGCCCGGCCTTTCTGGCTCGACAGCTCCGGGGTTGCCCGCCGTCGGCAACACGCCTGATCGAGCACAGAACCACGGTTCCCTTCAGACGGCCACAGGAGGATTGATGGCAGCAGAACGAAGCGAATCCGGCCCGACGAACGGAAGGGGGATTCCGTGATGCGGGCACCAAGACGAAAGACGATTGCCGGCGCGCTGTTCGCGGCGCTGTTCCTCGCCGCGATCGCCCTCGCTGGAAACAGCCTCTCCGGAACGTCAGCACAATCGGCTGCCGTATTCGGAAGCCACATGTCCGGGCCGGCATCACAGTTCGCCAGCTCGACAGGACCGGCCAAGGGAACGCCGGCGAAACCGGCGAAGGGCAAGGGGGCGAACCCCCAGGGCATCACCGTCGGCAGGTCGTACAAGAACGCCATCTCGCCGCCGGTGCGCAGCCTGGGCCGGTCACACGGCACAGGGCAAGCACAGGTGAAGCCCGAGCTGCCGCCGCTCTTCACCGGCAAGCCTCTGCGCCAGGTCAACGATCCCGTTGTCCAGGGCACGATGCCCGACCCGAACATGCCCAGCCCTATCCTCAACTTCGCGGGCATCGACTACCCGGGCGTGGTCTGCTTCTGCGCTCCGCCTGATACGAACGGGGAAGTCGGGCTGAGCCAGTACGTCCAGATCGTCAACGAGGGCTTCCAGGTCTTCGACAAGACCACTGGTGTCGCGCAAGGTCCTGCGGTCGCGATCTCGTCGCTCTGGCAGGGTTTCGGTGGCCTGTGTGAGTTCAACGGCTTCGGCGACCCGGTCGTGGTCTACGACCAGCTCGCGAATCGGTGGGTAATCACGCAGTTCGCAGGCAACTTCCCGTCGACGCCGTGGCCCGATGCGTACTACGCGAGCGCGAACATCTTCAACGCCTCCGGCACCGCGTTCCTCGGGCCGCAGGCCTTCGCGTTCGACCGTGATGCAATGCTCGCCGGGGGTCCGGCGACGTTCATCGCAGCTCCTATGGGGTCACCGTCGGACGACTCGTACATGCCCGCCGACCTGGACGGCTTCGTGCCGCCGCCGGCGGGAGCTCCCAACCCGTACGTAAGCATCGGCGTACAGCCGACCTGGCCGGTGCACCGCTTCCACGTCGACTTCGACAACCCACTGGCGTCGACGTTCGACCTCGTGGGGACGCTGACCCCAGCCCCATTCACGCCGTTCTTCGCGGGCATCCCGCAGGCGGAAGTGGGCGACCAACTCGACAGCCTCGCCGACCGAGGCATGTTCCGCAATGCCTATCGCAACTTCGGCGACCACGAGGCGCTCGTCGGGAACATCACCGTCGCCTCGGGCGGCGTGGCCGGCGTGCGCTGGTTCGAGGTCAACAACGTGACCTCGGGCACGCCCGCCTTCACGCAGCAAGGCACCTACCAGCCCGACAGCACCTACCGCTGGATGGGCAGTGTCGCCATGGACACCAACAGCGACCTCGCCCTCGGCTTCAGCGCCTCCTCTAGCAGCATCCACCCGCAGATTCGCTACGCGGGCCGGCTGGCGGGTGATCCGCCGGGCGACCTCTCACAGGGAGAGGCGCACCTCTTCGACGGCACCGGCAGCCAGACGGACACGGTCAGCCGCTGGGGCGACTACAGCGACATGACGATCGACCCGGTCGACGACTGCACCTTCTGGTACACGCAGGAGTACTACCAAACGAACTCGAGCTTCAACTGGAGGACGCGGATCGGGAACTTCAAGTTCCCGACGTGCACGCCGGCGCCCACTGGAACGCTCGAGGGCACCGTCACCGACGATGCGACCAGTCAGCCGATCAGCGGAGCGACGATCCAGGTCAGCCCGCTGGGAGCGTCGACCACGACAGGGCCCGACGGGCACTACTCGATGATTCTGCCGGTGGACACGTACGACGTCACCGCCAGTGCCTTCGGGTATCAGTCCCAGACTGCAACCGGCGTCGACGTCACCGACGGCGGCACGACGACGCAGGACTTCGCGCTCGTCGCAGCCCCGAATCACACGGTCTCCGGCCACGTTCGCGATGTGGACGGCAACCCGCTCGCGAACGCGACGGTGACCATCCTCGGGACGCCCATTCCGCCTGCGACGACGGACGCCACGGGCGCCTACAGCATCCCGAACGTGCCCGAAGGCGAGTACGACGTCCGAGCCGCAGCCGGGCGCTGCAATACACCGCAGACGCAGCATCTCGTCGTCGACGGCGACGAGACGCTCGACTTCTCGCTGCCGCAGCGTCACGACAACTTCGGCTACTTCTGCCGGATCGTCACGCCGAGTTACATCGAGGGCGACACGTCGCTCCCGCTGAGCGGTGACGACAACGTGGTGCAGGTCAACCTGCCGTTCCCGTTCACGTTCTACGGCCAGAACTACAACACGGCCTACGTGACGACGAACGGCTTCCTCAACTTCCTGGCACCCAATGCGACGTTCTCCAACAGCCCGATCCCGAGTGCGGCCGCACCGAACGGTGCGATCTACCCGTTCTGGGACGACCTGTTCATGGACGGTTCGTCGACTGCTTGGACGAAGCTGATCGGCTCTGCGCCGAACCGCCAGTTCGTGATCGAGTGGCGGAACGTGACCTTCTTCAGCAACCGCACTCCTCGAGTCGACTTCGAGGTCGTGCTCAACGAGAACGGCCAAATCCTGACCCAGTACCGGAACATCGCGAACGACAGTCAGGAACAGGGCAACTCCGCCACGATCGGGATCGAGAACGCGGCGGGGAACGACGCCTTGCAGTACTCGTTCAACGAGGCGACGATTGAGAGTCCGGACTTCGCCGTGCTCTACCGCCTGCCTCCGAGCGGCTTCGTCGAGGGGCACGTCACCGACGCGAACGACAACGCAGGCGTCGGCGGCGCCTTGGTGAAGGCTCTGCAGAACGGCAACGTCGTGCGGCAGACGACCACCGACGCAAGCGGCTTCTACCGCATGCAGCTGGCTGTCGGCGACTACACGATCGAAGCCAGCAAGACGAACTACGAGACTGGTTCTGCCGACGTCACGATCGACGTGGACCAGACGACGACTCAGGACTTCTCGCTGCGCACACCGCGGGGCGAGGTGGATCCGACGTCACTCGAGTTCACGCTGCAGCGCAATGAGACCCAGACGAAGACGCTCACCCTGTCGAACACAGGCGGTCTCCCGATGACCTGGGACGTCAAGGAGTCGGGAGGCGGTGCGGCGCTGCCGTCGAGGTCTCGACAAGGCTCGAAGCTAATGAGGATCGAGCTGAGCAAGGACGAGCGGGCGAATCCAGGCTGGGCGGGCAACCAGGCGCACGGCCACGCGCCGCGCGTCGATGCCGGCGCACCACTGGCTCCGACCTGGTCGACGATCGCGAACTACCCCGTCGGGATCATGGACAACTCCAACGCCATCATCGAGGGCAAGGAGTATTCCGTCGGCGGGTTCGACTCCAACTTCACCCTCACGAACCACGGGAACGTCTACGACCCGAGCACCAACACGTGGTCAGCGATCGCAGACATGCCGATGGCCCGGGAGAAGCCCGGAGTGGCAGCAGTCAACGGGCTGCTGTACGTGACGGGCGGCTGGAACAGCGCTGGGGTTCCAATTGCCCAGACCGACGTCTACGACCCGAGCACGAACACCTGGACCACCGTGGCTCCCAACCCGAGCCCGACCGCAGCACCGGGCGTCGCTGTCGCCGACGGCAAGATCTACCTCGTCGGTGGCTGCGCGGACTCGTTCTGCACGCCGTCTGCGACGGTCGTTCGCTACGACCCCGCAGCCGACACCTGGGATACCGTCGCCAATTACCCGACCACGGACTCGTGGGAGGCGTGCGGCGGGATCAGCGGCAGGGTCTACTGCGCGGGCGGCGTGAGCGGTGGAACGACGTTCAGCAGCGGTAACGTCTACGACCCGGGCTCGAATTCGTGGAGCCCGATTGCGAACATGCCCATCGACCTGTGGGGCTCCGTCTCTGGCGCGGCCAACGGGCTGCTCGTCGTCTCGAGCGGCGTCACGAACGGGTTCAACACGGTCACGAACCAGGGCTTCAGCTACGACCCGTCCGCCGACAGCTGGACGGCGCTGCCGAACGCGCAGTTCCCGCGCTACCGCGCGGGCGGTTCGTGCGGCTTCTACAAGATCGGAGGCTCGTCGGCCGGGTTCAGCCCGTCGCCGGACTCCGAGAGGCTGTCAGAGCTCGAGGAGGGCGCCGAGTTCACGGACGTGCCCTGGCTCTCTGAGAGCCCGACCAGTGGGACGATCGATCCGGGCGGCCACACGACCGTCCAGGTCACGGTCGACACCCACGGCCTGATTCCAGGCAACGTCTACCAGGCCAAGCTGACGTTCCGCACGAACAGCGGCCGGCGACCGAACCTGACGGTCCCGGTGCGGCTGGTCGTGCCGGCGTTGGGCCTCAACTCCGGCGGCGGCGCATACACGAGCGTCACCGGAGAACCGTGGCTGGCCGACCGGGCGTACACAGCTGCCAACCAGGCGGGGTACATCCAGTCTCCGCGGCGGACGGCGAGCACACGCTCGGCGATCGGCGGGACGCTGGACGACCCGCTCTACCAGGACGCGCGGATCAGCCCGATGACCTACCGCATCACGGGCCTTCCGCCGGCCGTCTACAAGCTGGAGCTCAAGTTCGCCGAGATCCAGAACAAGAGCCCGGGCCAGCGCCAGTTCGACGTGATCGTGAACGGGAATCCGTACCTGATCGCGTTCGACATCTCCGCGCTCGTCGGCCGGGACTTCGCCCTTGACAGGACCACGCTCGTCAGCCCCGTGAACGGTGAGATCACCGTCCAGCTTGCCAACCGGCAGGCGCACGGCGAGCCGATCCTGAACGCGATTCGCGTCGGGCAGAACCACTAGGCAGAGCAATCCACGACAAGACGACGGCCCCGCTCCGGCGGGGCCGTCGCTCTTTCGGCCTAGGAGATCGCGCGTTCCTCAAGTATGGAAAGAGCCCCGGAGGAGGGTCTGCGGCCAACCCAGCCGGGGCTCACGACTCGTATCGGCAGCCTTGGCGAAACCATGACCCTCGAAATGACCACGGCGCCGGCTGGGGCTTCTGGCAGACTGATCCCTCGTGCCTGCGACAGTCATCGTCGGCGCGCAGTGGGGTGACGAGGGCAAGGGCAAGATCGTCGATCTGCTCGCCCAGCATTCCGACCTCGTCTGCCGCTACCAGGGCGGCCCCAACGCGGGCCACACGATCATCGCCGACGGCGAGACCTACAAGTTCAAGCACATGCCCTCGGGGATCCTGTGGGGCAAGGAATGCGTGCTCGGCGCAGGCCTTGTGG
>VAXT01000136.1 GCA_005883245.1 Actinomycetota bacterium
AGGAGAAGCCCGACAACTCGAAGGGCCAACCGCCGATGATGCGGTGAGAGGCATGCCGGCTGGGACCGATAGGCCGCTGTCGCGTACGCTCCGGTGCATGATCACGGCCGTTCATACGCTGATCTACTCGGACGACCCGGAAGCGACGCGAGCCTTCCTTCGGGACGTGCTCGGCTGGCCGTTTGTGGAGCACCCGGAATCCGAGCGCGGTTGGCTCATCTTCAAGACGGGCCCGAGCGAGATGGGAGTGCACCCGACCTCGGGGACGTTCGAGGGCGAGGCCTACTCTTATCCGCTCCATCACCTCGTGTCGCTGATGTGTGACGACATCGAGGCGACCGTGGCCGAGCTCGAGGCCCGCGGAGCCGAGTTCTCCGGCCCGCCCGAAGACACCGGGTTCGGCGTTGGCGCGAAGCTAAAGGTTCCCGGTGCGGGGGAAATACTCGTCTACGAGCCGCGCCACCCCGAGGCGTACAGCCTGACGTAGGCGCGTTACTGCGACCCACGCCTCCTCAATAGCTGAAGACGGTCGTGTCGGAGCCGACCCACTGCCACATGGGCGTTGCGCCGACAACCTCGGTGTTGGGTATCCGCTCCGCGTCGCCGAGGTCGCGCGAGTCGAGGCAGATCGGGCACAGCCAGAGCTCGCCGCCGGCTTCGATGAACTGCCCCCAGAGCCGTTCGAGCGGCGGGCAGTCCTTGCAGACGACGCCTTCCAGCTCACCGGGCAGGCCGAGCCGGACCGCGTCCTTCGTCGTCCAGATCCTGACGTCCTTGCCCTGCTGCTGTGCGGCGGTGGCGACGAGGAAGGCGACCAGCACGCGTTCGCCGTCCTCCATCCCTGTCGCGAGGTTGATCAGCACCTTGTCGTTGTCTGCCATCTTCTTCTCCTTTCGTTCCTAGCGGACGTGGGCTGGTTGGAGTGACGATCGGGACTGCCACGAGGTGGTGGCGACGAGCAAGCCACTGGCAGCGGTGAGCGCAGCGACGACCGCAATCGCCGTCTTGGGCGAGGTCGAATCGGCCATGAGCCCCGCCATCAGAGCGCCGACGACGAAGCCGAAATCGCGCCAGAAGCGGTAGACACCGACGAGACGGGCGCGGTCTTGCGGCTGGCTGGCGTCGGAGACGGCGGCGAGCAGGGTCGGGTAGACGAGCGCGGTGCCCGCACCGAGCAGGATTGCGGCGGCGAGCGAAGGTACGAACGCTCCGGCGCCCGCGACCAGCAGGGCAAGCGCACCCGCCTGCACCAGCATCCCGGCCGTGATCAGCGGCTTGCGGCCGGTGTAGTCCGAGAGCCAGCCCGTGGCGAGCTGGCCTGCGCCCCAGACGAGCGGATACGCGGCGGCGACAACGGCGATCTCGCGTACGGACGCGCCGTGGGCGGCGAGGTATAGGGGCGCGAGCCCCCAGGCGAGAGCGTCGTTGAGGTTGTTGATGAGGCCTGCCTGGTTGCAGGCACGGAGGAGCGGGTCGCGCAGGCTCGCGTGCGTGAAAGCCGCCCCGAAGCGGAGCTGCCTCTTCGCTCTGTCGCCGTGGACATCCTGCTCGAGCGCGACGTGGGCGGCGGTGTCACGCACGGCGAAGACGCTGATCAGGAGCCCCGCAACGGCGATCAGCGCCGCACCGATCCAGATGACGGTGCGGGGAGCGAAGCTGCCGGCGAGAGCGCCGGTGGCGAAAGCGGCGGTTGCGACGCCCAGGTAACCGGCCGCCTCGTTCAGCCCGAGCGCCAGGCCGCGGCGCCGGGGCCCGGCCAGGTCGATCTTCATCACGACGGTCATCGACCAGGCGAGCCCCTGGTTGACGCCGAGCAGCAGGTTGGCGACGACGATGTACCACCACGAGGGGGCAAGGCCAATGAGGAGCGGGACCGGCAGCGCCACCAGCCAGCCGATCACCAGCAGGCGCTTACGGCCGATCCGTTCCGCGAGGTCGCCGGCGGCGAGGTTGGTAAGTGCCTTCGCAGCGCCGAACGCGACGACGAAGGCGAGGATCGCCGAGCTCGAGCGTAGTCCGAAGTCCTCCTTGCCGACCAGCGGCAGCACGCTTCGCTCCAGCCCGACCAGCGCGCCGACGAGGGCGGTCAGGCCGACCAGCACGGCGAACTGCTGTGCGTTCGCGCGCAGGCCGAGCCGGATCGGGGTCATGCCGGTGCGGCCACCGTTCCGGCACGGTTGGCGGCGACGATCGACTCCTGGTCGGCCGGTCGTGGCGGCATGTCGGCAAGGAGCGCGTCTGCGAACCCGTCCGGGTCGGCCAGGGACAGCAGCGCGTTGTGGGCGCGCTCGAAGCCGATCGACGAGAACGGGTTGCCGGAGAGGCCGCGGCCGCACACCGAGCCGCCGTAGTGGCTCGGATAGAGGACGACGTGGTCGGGCAGCTCGAGCAACCGGCGCAGGCTCGCGTGCAGCACCAGCGCCTGGCCGCGCGCGTCGCCGCCGACGTGCAGGTCTGGACGACCGACGTCGCCGATCAGGAGCGAGTCGCCGCTGAAGACGAGCCACGGCTCCTCGTCGCCGCGCCGTCTGTCGGCGACCGCGTAGGCGTTGTGCGCGGGCGCATGCCCGGGCGTCGCGATCGCGGTCACGAGCGTGTTCCCGAGCTCGACCGCCTCGTCGTCGCCGAGGGCGACATGCTCGAAGTCGACCCCGGCGCCTTCCGGCAGGTAGGCGGTCGCGCCCGTGCGCTCGACGAGCGCGGGCAGGCCGGACACGTGATCTGCCTGCACGTGCGTCTCGAACGCCGCGACGATCGGCGCACCGATCGCGGCCGCCGCGGCGAGGTAGTCGTCCGCGAGGTCGGTGTGGGCGTCGACGACCGCCAGCTTGCCGTGCGTCGTGCAGCCGAACAGGTAGCTGGCACAGGAACCGGCGTCGTTCAGGAAGGGCCGGAGCAGCATCGTCGTCTCAGCTCGCGATCTCGACCGGGAGACCCGCGCGCCGCCACTCCGGGTAGCCGACGTCGAGCCGGCGCGCCTTCAGGCCGCGGGCGCGCAGCAGCCGGACGGCGTCGTCGGCGTAGACGCAGTAGGGACCGCGGCAGTAGGCGACGATCTCGCGGCTCTTGGGCAGTTTGCCGGCGAGCTCGTCGAGAGCTTCGAGCGGGGTGGAGCGAGCACCGGCGATATGGCCGGCGAGGAACTCGGGCTCGGGGCGCACGTCGAGCAGGACGACGTCGCCCCGCGCGAGGCGCTCGGAGAGCTCTTCGGACGAGAGCGGCTCCACGCCGCGGCGATCGCCCAGGTACTCGTCGGCGAGCACGCTGACCTCGGCCACGTGCCGGACGGCCACGTCCCGCACCGCGGCCCAGAGCTCGGCTACGCGGTCGCTCGCGAGCCGGTAGTAGACGCGTGTTCCGTCACGGCGCGAGCGCACGAGCCCCGCGCGCGCCAGCACCTGCAGATGCTGCGAGGTGTTGGCGACGCTCTGCGAGATCTCGGTGGCGATCTCTTCGACAGACCGCTCGGCCTGGGCGAGCAGATCGACGATCTCCGCGCGGCGACCGCTCCCGAGCGCCTGTGCCACGGAGGCATGCGCGTCGAACAGCGCGCTCTTTGGTGCACCGTTCCGCATATGCTCAAGTTATCACTTGAATACTTGAAAAGCAAGATCAGTGCAGCGACCGGACGAGCGCCATATGGGAGAAACCCGGTTAGCTTTCCCGAACAGATGGGCGACGACAACGACCAGCCCTCGTTCCTCCTCGCTCAGCTCAGCGATCCGCACATCGGCGCCACGTGGGCCGGCGAGGGGTCCGTCGAGGGACTCGCCGCGGCGGTCGAGTCCGTGCGCGCGATCCGGCCGCAGCCCGATGCGGTGCTCGTGACGGGCGATCTTGCCGACCATGCGACCGACGAGGAGTACGACCAGCTGCGCGAGCTGCTCGCTCCGCTCGACGCGCCGTTCCACGTGCTGCCGGGCAACCACGACGATCGGCGCGCGTTGAGCCGTCACTTCGGCGTGCCCGGTATGGACGGCGAGCCGGTGCAGTACTCGGTCGATCTGGGCCCGCTGAGGCTCGTCGTCCTCGACACGACGATTCCGGGCGAGGATCCGGGTGCCCTCGGCCCCGAGCGTCTCGACTGGCTCGACAACGAGCTCGCCGAAGCTCCGGAGCAACTGACACTGGTCGCCATGCATCACCCGCCGCTTCTCGCCGGCGTTCCTCTGTGGGACGGGATGGGCCTGGCGCGGTCCGATCGGCATGCGCTCGGGGCAGTGATCGGACGCCATCCACAGGTGTGCCGGCTCGTCGCAGGCCACTTTCATCGCGCGATCAACGCCGAGCTCGCGGGCCGCGGCGTGTTGGCCGTTCCGAGCACATACGCACAGTTCCGGCTGAACTTCACGGCGGAAGAGCTCGAGCTCACCGCGGAGCCGGCGGGCTTCGCGGTCCACGCGGTCGTCGACGGCGNNNGGCGTTCAACCACCACGGGGATCGAGGAGCGATGGCGACAGACTCACGACAAGAGCGCGCGGCGCGCAATCAGTCACTATTCCGTGAGGTGAACGAGCGGATCGACTCGACCGCGACCGGGCTCAGCCCGATGTTCACGGAGTTCATGTGCGAATGCGCCGACGATTCGTGCTTCGAGCACGTCTCGCTGACATCGGAGGAGTACTCGTCGGTGCGGAAGATGGGGCCGGTCTTCTTCCTGGTCAAGCCCCGCCACGTGTACCTGGACGTCGAACGGGTCGTCGGGGGCGAGGGCGACCGGTACGAGATCGTCGAGAAGCAGGAGGTCGCGGCGCAGGTCGCCGCCGAGCTCGACCCGCGTTCGTAGACGAAGCGGCGAGCCCCCGAAGGCAGCCGAAGCACTACCGAGGCGTCGCAGTGTCCCACGCCCCCTGTGGAAAGGTGGGGCTCGGTGACTGGCCTCGACGATCACCTGGACGCCGTCGTACGGGCCGGCGTCCCGGGTGTCGTCGCATTGGCCGGCGGGGACACTGGGTCGTGCGAGAAAGCGGCCGGGGTCGCCGATGTGACGACCGGTGCTCCCATGACTCCGGATCACCGTTTTCGCATCGCAAGCGTGACCAAGCTGTTCGTTGCCGCGCTCGTGCTCCAGCTCGTAGACGAGGGCGCGCTGGCGCTCGACGACGAGGTCGGCTTGATCGCGGGCGGTGTGACGGTCCGGCAGCTCCTCAATCACACGAGCGGGCTCCCGAACTACGCGGAGCTCGACGAGACGCTCGCGCCCTATCGGAAGAACCTGGCGCACCGCTCGGAGTTGACGCCCCGAAAGGCGCTCGCGCTCGCGGAGAGCAGGCCGCGGCTCTTTCCGCCTGGCGAGGGGTGGTCCTATTCGGGCAGCAACTACGTCGCTCTCGGGCTGCTCGTCGAGGAGACGACGGGCGCGCCTCTACGCGAGGAGCTGAGACGGAGGATCGTCGAGCCGCTCGGGCTCGGGGCAACCGACCTGCCGGACGCCTCTTCCCCGCCGGCCGGTATGGCGCGCGGATACCTCCAGCCGAACCACCCGCTCTTTCCGGACGCCGGTCCCGGTCTCGTCGACGTGTCCGAGCTGGAGCTCTTCACGTGGGGCGGGGGCGGAATGGTCTCCACCGCGCGAGACGTCGCCCGCTTCCTCGGAGCGCTGCTGGGTGGCGAGCTCCTTTCCGCCGGCCGGCGCGCCGAGATGCTGACGACAGTCGCCTCCGACTGGGACGAAAGCGACGCGTACGGCCTCGGGATCGAGCAGGTGACGTCTCTGATCGGAGTCGAATCCCCATGCGGATCCGCATGGGGACACCTGGGCTTCTGGCCCGGCTACACGACGATCGCCTTGGCGAGCGTAACCGGGGAGCGCCAAGTCGTCATCCTCGCGAACACGGACCTCATCTCCGAGGTGCCAGGCGTGACCCTGGCCGAGCTGACGTGGGCCTGCTACTGCGCGATCGTCGACTGATCGGGACGTGGAACGCGGCCAACCTCGTCAGATCGACGCCGGATATGGAATCCTCTACGTCCATCGGGGAGAGAAGGAGGAGAGCATGACGAAATTCGTCACCCTTGCGCTCGCGGCCGGGATTGCGCTCTCGGTTGCGGCGCTGGCGGGAGCGGCACCCGGTACTGACGCGCTCGTCAACACCGGAAGCAATCCGTCGCCGTTCTCGCAGAACAAGCAGAACGAG
Source organism: Actinomycetota bacterium (assembly GCA_005883245.1). Taxonomy (GTDB): domain Bacteria; phylum Actinomycetota; class Thermoleophilia; order Gaiellales; family Gaiellaceae; genus VAXT01. Next base: position 6,138 of record VAXT01000136.1, read on the forward strand.
CCGGCGATGGCAATCGATGCGAACCATCCGAACATCGTCGTCGCAGGCGCAAACGAGAACATCGACCTCGAGGACTGCAACGCCGGCGCGGACAACACCTGCCCGTTCACCCAGGGGGTCGGGGTCTCGGGCGTGTACTTCTCGTTCGATTCCGGCAACCACTGGACGCAGCCGACGTACACCGGCTGGAGCGCCCGCAACTGCCACGGGGTTCCCGGGCCGGATGCGGGTTGCCAGCCGCTCGCCGGCGGGCCGATCGGGACGCTGCCGTGGTACTACGAGAACGGCCTGGTCTCGGACGGCGACCCGGCTGTCGCGTTCGGGCCACAGCCGGACGGCAACGGCGGTTTCTCCTGGACGAACGGCTCGCGCCTCTATTACGCGAACCTGACGGCCAACTTCGGGACCACTCGTGACGAGGCCCGCTTCAAGGGGTACGAGGCGATCGGGGTCTCGCGCACCGACGACGTCGCCGCAGCGGCCGGGAACGATAAGGACGCGTGGATGCCGCCGGTCATCATCTCCCGGCAGTCCGGGACGACGTTCTCGGACAAGGAGCAGATCTGGGCCGACAACGCGGACTCGAGCCCGTTCTTCGGCACCGTCTACGTCTGCTGGGCCTCGTTCCGGAGCAACGGAGCCGGGCCCGCGCCACTCGTCGTCGGCGTTTCGCACAACGGCGGAGACACCTGGGCGCAGCATCAGATCAGCGCGGCCGCGAACAACGGCGAGCGGAATCCGCCCGACGGCTGCACGGTCCGGACCGACAGCCACGGCGTTGCGTACGTCTTCGGCGTCGGCACCGTCTCGTCGCAGGGCCACAACGCGTTCGAGCTGATGTCGAAGTCGACCGACGGCGGGTCGAGCTGGTCACGGGCCGCTCCGGTCGCAGGGCCTGTCACCCAACCGGGGGCGTTCGACCCGGTGCTCGGCAGGCCGGTGATCGACGGCGTCGCAGGCGCTCGCAGCGACCCCGCACGTCAACTTCACGGAGTCGACGAACGGCGGGGGCACGTGGTACGCCCCACGACAGATCGAGGGACCCAGCGACCGCGGGTACTACACCGCGCCTGCCATCTCGCCGAATGGGACGAACGTGTACGTCGTCTACAACGCGTTCACGACACCGTTCCAGCCGACGACGGCGACGCCGCGCTCGCTCGTCGGGATCGTGCTCGGTGCGACCGCCGGCTCCTCCGGGCAGACCGGAGCGTTCAGCGAGATCCATCGCGGCACGCCTGGCGATCCGCGGGGCTCGTCCCAGAACAACCTGGTGGCCGAGTTCCTCGGCGACTACGTCTACGCCGCAGCGACGCGAACCTACGGGGCTGCGGTCTGGAACGACACTCGGAACGCGGCCGACTGCCCCGCGATCGACGCCTACAGGCAGGCGCTCGAAAACGGAGAGGCCGCCACGGCGCCTGCGGTGCAGCAGGAGTGTCCGCCGACGTTCGGCAACTCGGACATCTTCGCCTTCACCACAGCGCCTTAAGGCGATTCAGCCCGACGGAGAGGGCCGGCAGCGCGCCGGCCCTCTCCCCCTATCGACCGGTCTCCCGCCCACTAGGAGCAGGCGTCGGCGTAGAAGTCGAGGTAGTCGGCGAAGTGCCTGTCCCAGTACCGTCCGGCGTGGGCTCCGGGCCAGACGTGGAACGTGACGTCGGCGCCGTCGTCCCGGAGCTCGTCGGCGAGCTTCTGCGCCGCGGGCCGGAGGAAGTCCTGATCGCCGACGTCGATCCAGACAGGCGCCTTGTAGGGCGATCTGCTGCGCGCCAGAGTCAGCAGGTCGTGGTGGTCGAAGTCGTCCTGGTTGTCGAACCCGAACAGAGAGTCATCCGAGAGGCGCTCGTAGACGGCCGGCGAATGACCTCCCACCGCGCAGAACTTTTGCGGCGCGAGCCGGCCGAGGTCGAGCGCGCCGAAGCCGCCCATCGAGATCCCGCCGATGGCGACGCGGTCGTGGTCGGCGCCGCTGCGCTTGAGGGCGGCCGGGATCGCCTCCAGGAGGACGTACGTGCCCCACGGCCCCTCGTCGCGATCG
>VAXT01000137.1 GCA_005883245.1 Actinomycetota bacterium
ACCTTGAACGCGACCGCCTCCCCACCGCCGAGGTCGACGACGCCTGCGTTCTCGCCGGGGCCCTGGAGCACGCGCGGCGAGTCGGTCGGGAACCGCCTCAGGAGCAGGGCCGAATGCTTGTAGCCGCAGTGCTCCGACCAGAGGAGCGAGAAGACGGCGAGCTCGAAGTGGTTCGGCTCGCGCTCGAGCAGCTCCTGGATACGGTCGAATTCCCCGTCGGTCAGGCCGAGGGCGCGGTGGAGCGGCTGTTCGGCGACCCGCGTCAGGGATTCGAGTCTAGCGATGGGCCGGGACGGGAGCCGTATCGTTGACCGGCCGATGCGAATCATCCGGGGGAGCTCCGAGGCCGAGGTCGTCGCGGCGTTCCTGCGGGGCGAGCTCGACTCGCCTCGCTACGGGGAGCGCATCCGCGAGCTGCTGCCAGCTGCGGGGCTCGGCGAGTCCGCGTTGCTGGCTCCGGAGCTCGCGGATGCCGAGGCGAACACGCTGCGTGCGCGCGTCCTCGAGGAGCATCGAGCCTGGCTTCGTCGAGAGGGGTTGTTCAACGGCTTCCCCGAGGACGTGGACTGGTCACTCGTCGGGCTCGTGCCTGAGGAGGTGCTGTCCATCCTGTACATCGACTGGGACTGGTGGCTTGACATCTCTGGCGGGACGCGCCGACCGGTCGACGCCGCCGCTCGAATCCGTGCGGGCGAGGTTCTGGGTGCCAGGATGGAGGAGGACGAGCTGATCGCCGCACGGCTCAGCTCGGACGACCCGCCGCCGGAGCTGATCGTGGCGTCGACGCCGGACCTATCGCGCCTCGTCGCCGTCGAGGGTCATGTCCGGCTGACGGCGTACGCGTTGTTCCCTGCGTACCTGGCTGCCGAGCTACCCGTGTACCTGGGGACCTCCGAGCACATGAGCGGCTGGGCTCTGTTCTGACGCGCCGAACCCTTCTCAAGGCGCACCCAGCCTCCTCCCCGACGCGATCGTATCGGCGAAAGGCGCACGTGTCTGTGCCGACTTTGCGCCGGCTCTGTGACCTCGAAGCGTCTCGATAGCCTGCGTGGATGCGCGGGTACGTCGCTCTTCTGCTCCTGCTTGCGGCGATCTGGGGAGCCTCGTTCATGTTCATCAAGATCGCCGTCGACGAGCTCGCGCCGACGACGACGATGGCGCTCAGGCTCGTCTTCTCCGCGTTCCCGCTGCTCGGGATCGTCTTCGTCAAGCGCGGCTTCCGCCCGGCGAGCGCCGAGATGCGGACGATCGTCGTCCCGGCGATGGTGCTCGGTGTCTTCAGCACCGCGCTTCCCTTCACCCTGATCGCGTGGGGCGAGACCAGGATCGACTCGGGCGTGGCGGCGATCGGTAACGCCTCGATGCCGATCTTCGTCGCGTTGCTCGCGTTCCGCTTCCGCAAGACCGAGCGCGCGACCGGAGCACGCCTGCTCGGAGTCGTACTGGGCCTGATCGGTGTTGCCGTCCTCGCCGGCGTCGACCCGAGAGGCGGCTGGGCGGGCTTCGTCGGCACGCTGGCGGTCGTCCCTGCTTCCGATCGGCGCGATCCAAGCGCCCTCGCACTGGCCGGGCTGGGACGTGATCGCCGCAGTGCTCGCACTTGGGCTGCTCGGCACCGTCGCCGGCCAGCTCATCTACTTCCGGATGATCTACGGCTACGGCTCGGCGCGGGCGAGCCTCGTCGTCTACCTGCTCCCGGTTACGGCGCTCCTCTATGGAGCGGTGCTGCTCGGAGAGACGGTCACGATGTCGGCGATCGCCGGGCTCGTCCTGATTCTGACCGGGACCGCACTCGGATCGGGGTTGCTCCGGCTCTCGCGGCGCGCGCCGGTGCCGGCCTCGCCGTGAGCGAGGTTATCCTCGGAGACGGCTTTCGTCTCCGCCGAGCGACCCTCGAGGACGTCGACTTCCTCGCCGCGCTCGCGCGGCACGACGACGTGCAGCCGTTCCTCAGCGTCAGGCGCGCTCGCGACCCCGAAGCCGTGCGCGCTGAGGTCGAGCGCTCCCTGGCCGACCCGGAGGAGACCGGCCGCTTCCTGATCGAGGTCGAGGAGAACGGCGAGTGGCGTCGCGCCGGCTCGATGGGCTTCGACCTCGCGAACAAGCGCAACAGGATCGCGAACCTCGGCGGCCTCGCCGTCCACCCCGACTACCGCGGGCGCAAGCTCTCGGACGATGCGGCGCGCCTCTTCCAGCGCCACCTACTGGTCGAGCTCGATTTCCACCGGCTCCAACTCGAGATCTACGGCTTCAACGAGCGGGCGATCCAGCATGCGGAGCGGTCGGGCTTCGTCCGCGAAGGCGTCAAGCGCAAGGCCTATTGGCGTCACGGCGATTGGGCCGACGGCGTGCAGTTCGGCCTGCTGCGAGAAGACCTCGAGGAGTGAGCGCTACGCTCGGACGGAGCGGCTCAGGTTCGCGAGATGCTCTCTGTCGGCGCCGATCTTGGCGCGGAAGAGCGCTCGCTTGGCCGGCGCCTTGCGCACGAGCTTGAACGTCGAGCGCCTGGTCGTCTTGACGCGGGCGATCGTCACCCAGCGCGAGCCCTTCTTCTGCTGGATGAGGACGACTCGGCGCACGTGCTTGGGGCCGACCGTGCCGTTCAGGTAGACCTTCCCGCTCGCGCGCTTGCCCTTGAGCGTGATCCTGTGCTTGACGAGAACGACGGTGGTCGGGAAGAGCCCGCCGAAACCGGCCCGGTAGGTCGTTCGTTTCGTCGGCTTGACGAGTGCACTGAAGTTCCCAGCGGTATCGGTCGTCGCCGTTGGAAGCGGCGTGAACGTCGGTGCCCCGATCGGCTGCGCAGCGAGCGTCACGGGCTGGCCGAGCTGCGGGACCCCGCCGCGCGTGAGGTTTCCGGACAGGACGGCGCTCTTGCCGAAGACGATCGTCTTCGGCGTCGCCAGGAACGACAGGGAGGGCGGCAGCGGCGGCGGCGGAGCCGTTGCGCTGTCGTAGGTGACAGTGAGCGAGCTGACTCGCGGCGTCGCGGTCCCGTCGGCCGACTGCAGGTCGAAGGCGGCGGTCAGCGCCTGGTGCGAGGCCGCCGGGATTCCCGACAGATCGAGCGTCGTCGTGCCCGAGGTGAGGGGTGTGGAAGCGACCTGCTGCCCGGTCGCCGCATCGAGCAGGCGGATGTTCGCCGACCCCGACCCGCCGCCGCTCGGGGCGAACATGCTCATCGTCGCAGTCAGCGTACGCCAGGCGGTGACGACCAGCCCGGAGGAGGGGCCGATCGCCGTGGTCGTGGCGCTGCCGGTCGGAGAGAAGCTGACCGGAGCATGGGTGAGCTCGACCTTGTCCAGGACGGGCGCGTCGGCAGGCGCGGAGAGGCGCGCCTGCCAGCGGACGCCGTGCACGGTGAGCAGGAAGTTCAAGGCTTCGCTCGGGCCGGAGACGGTGACCGGGAAGTAGTCCGACCAGAACTCGTCGCCGTTCGCCGAATACGGCTGGAGGAAGCTCACCCACAGCGTGACTCCGCTCCCCGTCGAGGCGCGCGCGATCTGCTTGAAGTCGCGGTTGGTCGTCGTCGCGTCGCCGAGCTGGTACGTCGCCCAGCCGCTCGGGATTCCCGGCTGCGGTGTCACAGGCGTCGGGTAGGCCGTCGAGGCGTGGCCCCCGCGCGTGCGGCCGCTCCGGTCGACGCCGCTCGTCCACACGTGCAGCGTCGAGCCGTCGACGACGAGCCCGGTCGGCTCGATCCCCGACTCGTCGCTCGCGTATGCGCTCATGCTCGGATCGAGCACGACGCCTCGCTTCGTCCACGCGATGCCGTCGTTCGACGTGGCGTAGCCGACGCGCTCGATCTTCGTCCCGAAGAGCGTCTCGACGCCCGTGTAGAGCATGCGGTAGTCGCCGGCGCCGACCTTGACGACGACGGGATCCTTGACGGATGTGCCGTCGAACTCCGTCCCGGTGCCGACGTCGGGAACCGCCGTGGGTGCACGCGTGTACGAGCCGCTGGGAGCGTTCGTCGTGGCGCGTCCGATCTTCGCGACGCCGTTCGCGTCGAGGCCCGTGTAGTACATGACGTAGATCGCTCCGTCCTTGAGCACCGACGGGTGCGCGACCCCGCTCGCGTCGAAGCCGGAGCCGTCGCCCGCGAGCACCTGGTTCCGGGCCGACCAGGAGGAGTTGTCGGGAAGCTTCGTCGTCGCATCCTCGGGCGTAGACGCGTAGCCGATCGACTGCGTCCCGCCGGAGCTGAGACCCGTGAAGAAGAGGTGGTACGTGGCCGAGTCGTCGAGCACGCCCGGGTCGCGCTGACCGCCGTTGTCGAAGGCGGCCGGGTTGCCGAGCCCGAACAGCGCGCCGCCGTCCGGGGCCGACACGGGCACCTTCGTCCAGGCGCTTCCGTCCGTCGAGGTCGCCTCGCCGAGGCGCGGCTTGAAGTCGCGCCCGCGGGTGCCCCAGTAGAAGCCCACGAACTTCGTGGACGCGCCGGCGGGGGCCGCGACCGAGGGCCCGGAAGCCTGCCGCCCGTCGAAGGCGGTGCCCAGCGTGCCGATGTCGAGCGTCGAGCCGCCCGTCTGCGCGCCGTTGACCTTGTTGAACGAGTTGCCGTTGGAGGAGGTCGCGAGGCCGATCCGCGTGTGGAAGTTCCCGTTCGCGTCGATCGTGTTCCCCGAGTAGTAGAGCTTGTAGGGAGCGGGAGTGCCGGGATCCTGGAGCACGTCCGGCCCGTTCAGGTTCGAGTAGTCGAAGTTCTGGTTCGAGCCGGACGGGTTGAGCACGGGGCTCGGGCCGGCCCAGTTGACTCCGTCCGAAGAAGTCGTGCCCATGACCTTCGTCTGGAACACGCCCTGGCCGACGAGCTTGCGGCCCGTGAGCAGCATCGAGTAGGTGCTGCCGGCCTTCCAGACCGTCGGCGCGAAGGCTCCGAAGGCGATGTTCGCACTCACACCCGGGTCTTCGGGCGCGATCACCTTGCCGCCCTTGGCCCAGGTGATGCCGTCGGTGGACGTCGCGTAGGCGACGCGCTTCTTGCTCGAGTCGTCGCCCGTGTACCACATCTTCCAGGTCGAGCCGTCCTTGAGGACACTCGGGTCGGCCGCGCTGAAGCTGTCCGCCGAGCCTGCAGGCCCGTGCGTGAGCACCGCGAGCGGGAGCTGGCCGGCGCCAGGGTACTTAGTCCACGAGATGCCGTCCGTCGAGGTCGCGTAGCCGATCGCGCCGAACACGCCCGCCCGCCCCGAGTACCACATCCGGTACGGAGTGGCGGGGTCAGCCGGGTCGTAGACGACGTCCGGCCCGAAGACGCCGTCCTGGTCGAAGGACAACGGCGTTCCCTGCACCACGGGTGCGCCGCCGTTGCCGCGCGTCCAGGTCGTCCCGTTGGTGGACGTCGCGATGAAGATCGCGGGCGGGCCTCCTTCCTCCGGCATGCCTGAGTACCACATGACGTAGGTCGAGCCGACTTTGGCGAGCGCGGGGTCGTCGACGCTATCGCTGTCGAGCGCGGCCGAGCTCGTCGGACCCAGGATCGGGTTCGCCGGGTCGGGGGTGAGGGGCAGGAGCGTCGTCGGCAGGCTGAGCGTTGCCGCAGGTCCAGAGCCCAGTCGGGCGACCGTCCCGACACCGACGGGCGGGAAGGAGACTCCCTGGTGCGTGACGCCGTTGGCGAAGTCGGCGTCCGTGTCCCACGCCGCCACGACGGGCGTGCCGTTCGTCGTCAGGCGCAGGCCGCCCTGGGCGTCGAGAGTCGTGTTGACGAGCGGCTGCTGAAGGCAGGAGACGTCGAGGAACGTCTCGTAGAAGAGCGTGTCCGACCGCGAGCAGGCCTGGCTCAGCGGGGGCAGGACTAGCACCGCAGCCGCGAAGAGGCCCGCCAGCAGAGGAAAACGTCGCATTTGCCGCATATCGGACGAAGATGGTGACTTCTTGAGCTACGCG
>VAXT01000138.1 GCA_005883245.1 Actinomycetota bacterium
GGACCCGTTTGCGTACAGCTTCTACCTGACCAGGCCTGCCGGCCTGTTCGTCGTCTGGGGGAAGCTCGGGGAATGGATCGGCGGGATCGACCTCTTCCACATGCGCCTTCTGCACGCGAGCGTCGGATTGCTGACGATCGCCGCCTGCTACGTCCTGTTCCGGCTCTTGCTGCCGCGGAACTGGGCGTTCCTCGGAGCGGTGCTCGTGGGCGTCAACCACTCGATGTTCATGATCAGCCGCCTCGCGATGCGCGAGAACACGGCCGTGTTCATCCTCGTGCTCGCGCTCATCCTCCTCGTCTGGGGCTTCCAACACAGCCAGGAGCTGGCGATCTTCCTCGGCGGGTTTGTCGCCGGGCTGGGGTTCTACGTCTACTACCCGGCGAGGGTCGCGTTCCCGATCTGGATCCTGTTCCTGCTCGGGGTGGGGCTGCTGTATAGGAGGCGCTTCCCCGCGCGGCGGCTCCTGCTCGTGGGCGCGATCACAGCGGCCGGCTTCGTGCTCGCCGCGACGCCGATCATCTACTCGGAATCGACGATCCCGGCCGGCACGCACAGCGGCCAGGGCGACAGCCTGTTCATCTACCACGACGCCCGCGTGGAGCAGCAGCGCTGGGTCTTCGCGCAGAGCGAGCTCGACGGCTGGGTCAAGAACGTCAAGTTCGGCCTCGGCACCTTCAACAGCACAGTCGTCGACCACAGCTGGATCTATCCGAACTACGGGCACGGTTTCCTCGACCCGTTGATGGGGATCGTGCTCTGGGTGGGCGTCGCGGTCGTCGGGCTGGCGCTGATCCGAAGGCGGCGGGACGACGAGGGGGCGCTGCTCATGCTCGGCGGCTTCCTCGTGCTGTGGCTCTCGTTCGCGCTCCTGGTCAACAAGGCGCCCAACTACACGCGGCTGCTGATCACGCTCCCGTTTGTCGCGTATCTCGTGGTCGAGGCGCTGCGCTGGGCGACGAATCGCTGGCGCTCCGTGCGCTACGCGCCGCAGGCGATCGTCGCCGCGTTCGTCGTCGCCGTCGTCGCCCTGAACGTCTCTGCCGCCTGGGACTACGTCCAGCTCGGACGGAAGCACGGCGAGCCGATCGGCTCGACCGGCCGCTATGCGCACGCGCACCAGAACGTCCCGGGCCAGAAGTTCTACGTCGTCTCCAGCGAGACCCAGCCGTACTACGAGTGGGGGAACCTCGGGCCCGAAAACGAGCGGCTCGCGCGGTTCACACGGGCGAATCTCGTCCAGTCCCCGATCGACCCCACGACCCTGAAGGACTTCCGCGGGATCCCGCCTTTCGCCCTCTTCATGCGGCGCGAGGTCTGGCAGCCGCTCGCAGTCCAGCTGGCCGAGCTCTATCCGCGTGGGCAGATTCGCAACGTGACGCCCGACGGGTCCCGGGTCGTCCTCCTCGTTCCTTCGTAGGAGCTCGCTCGCGGGCCTCTAGGCGCCGGCGCCCGACAGGCACTGCGTCAGGTCTTCGCCCTTGGCCCACTGCTCGCAGGCGGTGCGCTTCCCGGCCCCGTCCGCGTGCTGCGTGCCGAGGATCGTGCCCATGCCCCAGAAGCAGTAGTTGCGGAACTTCGCGTCGACGATCTCGCAGAAAGCCTTCCCGCTCGGATCCTGCGTGTTGTTGTTCATCACGTCGCGGATCGCACCGTAGATGCACTCTTTCTCGCCGCTCGCCTTCTCGCCCGCCTCGGCGCAGTACTGCTTCATCTGCTGCGGGTTGTGCACGGCGGTGCCCGACACGTCGCGGCCCATCGACTGGAAGCAGTACTGCACCCAGCCCGGGTCGCTCTTCCGGCACCAGTCGGACGTCTTCTTCCAGCTGCCGTGCACGTACTGGAGGATGTGCGAGGTGATGAGCAGGTAGCAGTAGAGCTTGTCCTGCCGCTTCACGAACTTGCTGTTGCAGGGGAAGAGCAGGTTTTTGGTGCTCAGCCACTTCGAGTGCAGCCCGAAGGACGAGCTCTGGTTCTCCATGAAGACGCCGCCGCTGCACATGATCGAGTCCTGCTGGGTCTGCAGCTGGTGGCAATAGTCGAGCGCCTGGGGTAGGTCGAGGCCGGTGTAGAGCATCAGGCCGTGGCCGAGGCCATGGTTGCACTGGTAGTAGATGAACGCGTTCGCCTCGATGTTCGGGTCCTTGCAGACCGTGCTCGCGAGGCTCGCGACCTGGTTGGCTCGGGCTCCGGCGAGCTTCCACTGCAGCAGGCCGTGGTAGTAGCCCGAGCCGCACGTTGCGCTTCCGTCGGCGAAAGCCTTGCCCACGTCCCCTTTGAAGTAGAGGAGCCCGCCGGCCCCGATCTTGTGCGCGATCGGGTGGCAGTCCGCCGCGACGGTCCCGTTCGTGGACGAGAGCTTGTCCAGCTCCTCCAGCGCCTTCTTCGGCCCGTCGTTGTAGGCGAGGTTTCCGAACGCCTGCTCGTAGCAGGCCGTGTCGGTGCAGTCCTCGACCTTCTGGTCGTTCGGCTCGAACGAGATCTTGCCGGCGCGCCCGGTCCCGGCTGCGGTCGAGACGAAGGCCGCGACCTGCTGGATCTCGGTTGGCGACAGCTTGCTCTTGAAGGACGGCATGCCGTTCCCGCCGTTTGTGACCTGCCTCTTGACGGTTTGCTCGTTGGGGCGCAACTCGTCGAGGTTGGGGCCGACCGTGCCCTTCGCTCCCGCGGCCTCCATCGTGTGGCAATTCGCGCAGCCGGCGGTGGAGAAGACCTTCTCGCCGGGCGTGCCGCTGCTCGCCACGTGGTCGTTCGAAGACGACGAGCCCTTGCCCCCGCAGCCGGCGGCCGTGAACGCGAACACAGCAAGAAGGAGTGCGGGCAGGGCGAGGCGACGCATCTGCCGGACATTGAAGCGAAAAGCCGCCGAGGACCGAAGCGGGCACCGACAGCCTGCGGCTCGATAATGCACCCGTGTCGACCTCGACCGGTCCCGAGTACTCGCTCGTCCTCCCGATCTACAACGAGGAAGCGACCATCCCCGAGCTGGTGCGCCGGCTCGCGGAGCTGATCGAGAAGCTCGACGGCTCGGCAGAGGTGATCCTCGTCGACGACGGGAGCAGCGACCGGAGCTACGAGCTGATGCGCTCGGCACGTGAGGCCGACCCGCGGTTCAAGCTCCTGCGCCTGTCGCGCAACTTCGGCCACCAGGTCGCCGTCACCGCAGGGCTCGACGTAGCGGCGCGCAGCGCGGTGATCGTGATGGACGCGGACCACCAGGACCCGCCTGAGGTGGCGCTCGAGCTCGCCGCCCGGTGGCGCGACGGCTACGACGTCGTCTACGCGGTGCGCGAGGAACGCGAGGGCGAAACGTCGTTCAAGCGCGCGACGGCGTCGCTCTTCTACCGCCTGTTCCGGCGAATGAGCGACGTCGACGTCCCGCTGGACGTCGGCGACTACCGGCTCGTCGACCGGCGCGCACTCGACGCGTTCAGGTCGATGCGAGAGTCCAACCGCTACGTCAGGGGCATGTTCAGCTGGATCGGCTACCGGCAGGTCGGCGTTCCCTTCCGCCGCGAGGAGCGCTACGCCGGCGAGACGAAGTACCCGCTGCGCAAGATGCTCAGGTTCGCGACCGACGGGATCGTCAGCTTCTCGGCCTATCCGCTGCGGCTTGCGCTCAACCTCGGGTTCATCGTCTCGGCCCTCTCGTTTTTGCTCGGGGTCGTGTTCCTGATCTCGAAGTTCGCTGGCTTCTACAGCGTGCCCGGGCTCGCCTCGATCGCGGTCTTCGTCGCGTTCCTGGGCGGAATCCAGCTCCTGCTGATTGGGATCATGGGCGAGTACGTGGCCCGGATCCACGACGAGGTCAAGGGCCGCCCGCTGTATCTCGTGAGCGACACGCAGGGACTCGAGCCGCCCGGAGTACCATAGGACCATGGCTGTGACGAGCCCCCCGAAGCTCGACGCGCGCAAGCTGCGCGCCGACTTTCCGATCTTCGAGCAGCAGATCCACGGCAAGCCGCTCGCCTACCTCGACTCCGCGGTCTCGACGCACAAGCCTCGACCGGTGCTCGAGAAGCTGAAGGACTTTTACGAGACGTCGTACGAGAAGCTCGCGCAGTTCGTCAACGCGTCCTCAGAGAGGGAGATCGTCTTCGTCCGCGGCGCCACCGAGGGCCTGAACCTCGTCGCCTACGCCTGGGGGCTCGTGAACCTCGGACCTGGCGACCTCGTCGTCGTGACCGAGCTCGAGCACCACTCGAACTTCGTGCCGTGGCAGTACATCGCCCGACGCACCGGCGCGACCCTGAAGATGATCGAGCTCGACGACAACGGCGAGCTGGACCTGTCCGTTCTGGGCTCGATCTCGGGCGAGGGCAAGGTCAAGGTCGTCGCGAACAACCTCGTCTCGAACGCGCTGGGGACGATCAACCCGATCGAGAAGCTCTCGGCCTGGGCGCACGAGCAGGGCGCGATCATGGTCGTCGACGGGGCGCAGGCCGCGCCGCACAGGGCGCTCGACGTCCAGGCGCTCGGGCGCGACTTCCGGCGGGCACATGATCCGCAAGGTCACGTTCGAGGAGACGACCTGGGGCGAGGTGCCTGCAAAGTACGAGGCGGGCACGCAGCCGATCGCCGAGGCGGTCGGGTTCGGCGCGGCGGTCGACTACGTGACCGAGGTTGGGCTCGAGTCGATCGAGCGGCACGAGCACGAGCTCGCCGTGTACGCGCTCGAGCGGCTCGCAGACGTTCCCGGGATTAAGCTCTATGGGCCCCCGGCCGACCGGCGTGCGGGGATCGTCTCGTTCAACCTCGGGGAGATCCACCCGCACGATGTCGCGCAGGTGCTCGACCTGGAAGGCGTCGCGATTCGCGCGGGTCACCACTGCTGCCAGCCGCTGATGCAGAAGCTGGGCGTGGCGGCGACGAATCGCGCCAGCTTCTACCTGTACACGCTGCCTGAGGAGATCGACCGGCTAGTGGAGGGCCTGCACAAGGCCCGCAAAGTCTTCGCCTGACCGTCAGCGGGTACGCTCAGTCCGTGAGTGATTTCTACCGCGAGGTCATCCTCGACCACTACAAGAATCCCCGCGGCCACGGGGCGATGGAGGCTCCCGACGCAACCGCCGAGGGGCTAAACCCGCTCTGCGGCGACGAGGTGACGATCTCGGTCGCGCTCGCCGACGACGGGGAGACGATCGACGAGGTCAAGTTCGAGGGGCGGGGCTGCGCGATCTCGCAGGCGGCGACGTCGATGCTGACCGAGATGGTCAAGGGCCGCTCCGCGACGGATGTGGCCACGCTGCCCAAGGAGGAGCTGCTCGACGAGATCGGGATCCCGTTGACTCCGATCCGGCTCAAGTGCGCGCTGCTCGGCCTGGGCGTCCTCAAGGTGGCGCTGCACCGGGCCAAGGGGACGCCGCTGCCCGAGGAGTGGGCGGGGCTCGCCAGCGAGCTCGAGATCTCCTAGCGAGTTGCCCCTTTTTACGGTCGCCCCGCTGGACGAGTTTCCGCCGGGCTCGGTCAAGATCGTGAGCGCGGGATCGATCACGGTTGGCGTCTACAACCTGGGCGGCGAGCTGTGTGCGATCGAGGATCGGTGCTCGCATGACGATGGTCCTCTTGCCGAGGGCGAGTTCGACGCCGAGGAGGGCTACGCGGTCTGCCCGCGCCACGGGTCGCACATCGACATCCGCACGGGCAAGGCACTATCGCTCCCGGCGGTGTTCCCCGTGGACACGTTCCCGGTCGTCGTGGAGGACGGGATCGTGAAGGTCGACGTCAGCTAGCCAGGCAGCGCGCCCGGCGGGCCGAGGATCTCGATCCCGTGCTCGGCTGCGAGGCTGTTGATGCGCTCGAGCTCCTCGGCCGGTGGCGGACCGGGCGGGGGAGGAGGAAACCCCGGAGCTTCGGCCGGCCGGCCCACGGCGAGAACGAACCGCTCGAAGTCGCCCGGAGAGGTGATGACGAGCCAGCGTGCGGCCTCGTCGCCGACGATGAACGTATGCGGGATACCCTTGGGCACGAGCACGAAGTCTCCCGAGGAGCCGTCACGGACCTCCGACCCGATGTGGAACCGGGCCGATCCCTCGAGGATGTGGAAGACCTCGTCCTCCGTGTGGTGCACGTGCAGCGGCGGTGTGTCGCCCGGAGGGCCCTCGGTCAGAGCGGTGCTCGCTCGGCTCGAAGAAGAGGACGAAAGGGAACGTGATGAGGGGGTCGCGCGCGAGCTCCGGGCGCGGCAGGTCGCGCGGACGACCGGGCAGTTCCTCTTCGCCCTCGTCGCGCCGCAATGGGACTGCGAGGTGCTGGAGATCGGCGGATCGCGCGGCTACTCGTCGATCTGGCTCGGCGCGGGCGTGCGGTACCTGGGCGGGCGTGTGCTCTCGCTGGAGGCGGATCCGGCAAAGGTGGAGGCCTGGCGGCGGAACGTCGCGGAGGCCGGGCTCGAGGAGACGGTCGAGCTCGTCGAAGGCGACGCGTTCGAGACTCTCCCGGAAATCCAGGACGTGTTCGACATCGCGTTCATCGACGCGGAGAAGGAGGACTACGAGCGCCTCTTCGAGCTGGCCCGCGACAAGGTCGAACCGGGAGGGCTCTTCGTCGCCGACAACGTGCTGTCACATGCCGATCCGCTGGCCGCGTACTCCGAGGCGCGTCAGGCCGATCCGACGCTCGAGAGCGTCACCGTCCCGCTCGACCGCGGCCTCGAGCTCTCGGTCGTGCTCGCCGAGCTGAGGTGACGGTCGTGCTCGACGCGCGCGTCCGAGACGTGCTGGCGCGCCTCGAGGCTGCGCCGGCGCGGCCGCCGGCTGTATCCGTTCCGCCGGCGACCGGACGCTTTCTCTTCGCACTCGTTGCCCCGCACAACGCGTGCAAGGTGCTCGAACTGGGCGGTGGCAGGGGCTACTCGACGATCTGGCTTGCTGCCGGAGCTCGCCATCTCGGCGGTCGTGTCCTCTCGATCGAGCGCGAGCCGGACATTGCACGGGAGTGGCGCGAGAACATCTCTGCCGCGGGTCTCGCGGACACGGCAGAGCTGATCGAGAGTGACGCCCTTGAGGCGGTTCCAAGCATGGACGACGTCTTCAACGTGGTCTTCCTAGATGCAGCGGACAGGTACTACGAGGAGTTGTTCCGGCTCGTTCGGCCAAAGCTCGACCCCGGAGCACTCGTGGTGGCTGACAACGTGCTCTCGAGACCGGAGCTATTGGCGGCGTACTGCGAGGCGCGACAGTCGGACCCGACGCTCGAGAGCGTGACGGTGCCGGCAGGAGAAGGTCTCGAGCTCTCGGTCGTGCTGACGAACAGTGTCTGATCCGCACCGGCCCGGTGTCAGACGCCGGACGTGGCCTCGCGGGCCGTGCAGACGTCCTCGCCGAGCGGCTACAGTTCGGTCAACCGCGGAAAGGAGGTGGTCCGGCTTGACAGATTCCAGTACGGGCAGTGGAGGTACCAGCGGGTAGAGGCGTGTCCCCGGGACCTACGGGGAATCGCCTAGCCAGCGTAGGGGGCTCTTAGGGGCCGCCTTCTGTGCGGCCCCTAGTCTTTTTGCGTGCTGAACGGAAGCCCATCGCGGGGGAGCCGCGCTGTGCCCGGCGTGGGCCTCGACTCTGCTCCGGCCCCTACTCTTTTTCGAGGAGACGCGCGTCGATCGTCGTCTCGCCATTGCTCTCGACGCGGTATGCGTTGGCTCCCTCGCGGACGCTGACGGCCTCCTTCAGCTCGGTGCCGACGAAGTGAAGGCCGACGCCATCGTCGGCGGCAAGCCCGGCCGGGAACCCGTTCGCGACGAGCTCCTGATAGGCGGGCCGGCGCCGCTCCTCGCCGTCGTAGTGCGGGCAAGCGCTCCCGGGCAGGAAGCCGAGCCCGTCGCGCATCCCCTCGAGCTGCGGCCCGAACGAGTCGGTGACGCCTGCCTCGAACCAGCAGATCATCCCGGCGCTCGAGCCCGAGAGCACGATCCCCTGCTCCCAGGCCTCACGCAGGATCTGGTCGAAGCCGTGCGCGCGCCAGACGGCGAGCATGTTCGCCGTGTTCCCGCCGCTCACGAAGAGCACGTCCCGTGAGAGCACGTGCTCGCGCAAGTCTCCCCGCGGCCACGGGAAGAACGAGACGTGCGAGCACTCGGCGTACGGGCTGAGCTCGGAGTAGAAACGGACCGTGAACTCGGGTAGCTCCGAGGTCGCCGTCGGCACGAGGCAGACGCGAGGCCGTTCCTTCCCGCTGAGGCCGAGCACGAAGCGGATCAGCCGTGCGCCCCCGTCCTCGTCTCCGAGCCCGCCGACGGCGACGATCTGCGGGTCGGCCATCAGGCGGCCCTCCGCAGCTGCTCGTCCAGCGGCACGAGCGGGAGCTGGAACGTCTGCGCCGCATCGTCGTTCGTGACCACGTTGTCGCCGTGCTCGAGCATCTTCAGCAGGTCGCGTGTGAGCGGGATGTTCCCCGGGAGCCGCTCGGTGACGAGCGCGTTCATCCTCATCAGGCCCATCGGGACGTGCACGCTCGGCCGCCGGATGCCGCGGGCCTTCTTCAGCCGTTCCCAGAACTCGTTCCAGCTGACGACGTCCGGCCCACCAAGCTCGAACGTGCGGTTCGTCGCGGCGTCGAGGTCGATCGCCCGCTCGAAGTAGGCGGCGAGGTCGCCGGCCCAGATCGGCTGGATGAGCTGCGTCCCCGAGCCGGTGATCGGCGTGACCGGCGCCACCCGGGCGAGCTTGGCGAAGGTCGGGAGAATCCCGCCGTCGCGCTCGAAGATGAAGCTCGGCCGGAAGATGACGTACGGGATCCCGGCGCCCTCGACCGCCTGCTCCATCGCCCACTTCGCGCCGTAGTACGGCACGAGGTCCTTCGATTCCTCGCTCGTCCCGAGCGCGCTCATGAGGATGAAGCGCCTCACACCGGCCTCTTTCGAGGCAGCGAGGAGGTCGCGCGTGCCCTGGGCCATGATCCGCTCGAACTGCTCCTGCTTGCCCTGTCGGATCGCGACGAGGTGCACGACCGTGTCCGCGCCGTCGACCGCCAGCTGCAAGCTGGCCGTATCGGTCATGTCCCCCTGGACGAGCTCGCAATCGAGGCTCGCCTTGGAGGGATCGCGGACGAGGCAGCGCACGGGTCGTTCGGCGGCCCGCAGGGCCTTCAGCACGTGACCGCCGACGAATCCCGTCCCTCCGGTGAGCAGGATCACTTCGCGGTCTCGCGCTCGAAGTTCTGCCAGTACCGGCTCGGGGTCGGGCCTTGCTGGCCCTGGTACTTCGAGCCCAGCTCCCCTGCGCCGTACGGGGTCTGCGCGGGCTCGGTCATCTGGACGAACGAGAGCTGGCCGATCTTCATCCCGAAGTAGATCGTGATCGGGAGGTTCGCCACGTTCGAGAGCTCGAGCGTGACATGGCCGTCCCAGCCCGGGTCGATGAAACCGGCCGTCGAGTGGATCAGCAGGCCGAGCCGCCCCAGCGACGACTTGCCCTCGAGGCGCGCGACGAGGTCGTCAGGAAGCGTGATCCGCTCCAGCGTCGAGCCGAGCACGAACTCTCCCGGGTGGAGGATGAACGGCCGGTCCTCGCCGATCTCCACGAGCTCGGTCAGGTCCTCCTGGCGCTCCTTGACGTCGATGTACGGGTAGCGCGCGTTGTGGAAGACGCGGAAGAAGCGGTCGACGCGCACGTCCACGCTCGACGGCTGGAGCAGCTCCGGCGCGTACGGGTCGATCCCGATCCGCCCTTCGTCGATCAGCCGCTCGATGGTTCGGTCGGAAAGGACCACGCGACGATTCTATGGTTCCCCCGTGGCGCTTTACGACGCAGTCGCGGACCTCGCCGTCGAGATCGACTCGTACGAGCTCGAGCGGCGCGAGCATGTGATCTCGCCCGAGTTCACGCGCGTGACGACGGTCGTCCATCTGCACGGTGCGGGTGAAGAAGGCGTGGGCGAGGACGTGACGTACACGCCCACCAACCACCCGCCGCCGGACGACCTCCCGCTCGCAGGCTCGTTCACGCTCGACTCGTACTCACAGCTGCTCGACGCGCTGACCATGTTCACCGAGCCGCCTGAGATGGAGGCCTGGCACGACTACCGGCGCTGGGCTTTCGAAAGCGCAGCCCTCGATCTCGGGCTCCGTCAGGCCGCCCGGTCGCTCGTGGACGCCGTCGACCGCGAGCCGCGGCCCGTGACGTTCGTCACCTCGCGGCGCCTCGCCGATCCGCCCTCGGCCGACGAGATTCGCCGGTGGCTCGGGGCCTACCCGAACCTCCGCTTCAAGCTCGACCCGACGAGCGACTGGACCGACGAGCTCGTCGCCGACCTCGCGGCCACCGGCGCGATCGACTCGGTCGACCTCAAGGGTCAGTACGAGGGCACGTCCGTCGACCAGCCGCCGGACCCGGCGCTCTACCGGCGGGTGCTCGACGCGTTCTCGGACGCCTGGGTCGAGGACCCGAGGGTGACCGAAGAGACGCGCCCGATCCTCGAGCCGCATGCCGCTCGCATCACGTGGGACGCGCCGATCCACTCCGTCGCGGATATCGAGAGCCGCCCCTGGCCGCCGCGCACGATCAACATCAAGCCGTCGCGCTTCGGCGCCGTTCGCCGGCTCTTCGACGCCTACGACTACTGCGCCGAGCACGAGATCAGCCCGTACGGCGGCGGGCAGTGGGAGCTCGGGCCGGGGCGCGGCCAGATCCAGTACCTCGCCTCGCTCTTCCATCCGGACACGCCGAACGACGTCGCCCCGGGCGGCTACAACGCGCGTGAGCCGCAGCCCGGCTTGCCCGAGAGCCCGCTCGCTCCCGACCTCGCAGCCACGGGCTTCCGTTGGGCCGGGTAACGGTTTAACGTAAGCCGTCTTGCGCCGTCGACGAAAGGAGCTTGTCCGAGATGAACGCGTTTCGAGGGATTTACCGGATCTGGGCCACGATCCTGACCGCGGCGGTCGTCCTCCAGATCTTCTTCGCGGGGTATGGAGCATTCGACACCGCCGACAAGGTTTCGAACGGGACGGTCGAC
>VAXT01000139.1 GCA_005883245.1 Actinomycetota bacterium
GGCGAGATGAGCGCTGGATCGGCCAACGGAGGCGGCTTCGTGCTCAGCACGCGGCTGCCGCTCGGCAGCAACGGACGATGACCATCCGGGTCCTCGTCGCCGACGACCAGTCCATGGTTCGCGCCGGCTTCCGCATGCTGCTCGCGGGCGAGGAGGACGTCGAGGTCGTCGCCGAGGCGAGTAACGGGCTCGAAGCGGTGGACAAGGCCGCCAGGTTCAATCCGGACGTCGTCTTGATGGACATCCGCATGCCCGAGCTCGACGGGCTTCAGGCAACCCGGCGCATCCTCGCGGCCGACGGCGGCGCACGGATCCTGATCCTCACGACGTTCGATCTCGACGAGTACGTCTATGAAGCGCTCCGCGCCGGGGCGAGCGGCTTCGTGCTCAAGGACGACTCTCCGGAACAGTTGATCGCCGCGATCAGGACCGTCGCCGACGGTGAGGCGCTTCTCTCACCCACTGTCACACGGCGCGTGATCCAGAAGTTCGCCCGGATGCCGCGCCCCGCGCGCCCGAAGGAGCTCGATGACCTGAGCGAGCGCGAACGAGAGGTCTTTCGCCTCATGGCCCGCGGCCTCTCGAATGGGGAGATTGCGGACGACCTCTACATCAGCGAAACGACGGTCAAGACGCACGTCACACACATCCTTCAGAAGCTCGGCCTCCGCGACCGCGTCCAGGCAGTCGTGCTCGCCCACCAGACAGGCCTGTTCGAAGCGGACGCGCCGGCATAGGTCCTCCGGCCCGCCGGGCGTACGCTCCCGCCATGCGGTGCACCCGGTGCGGACGCGTCAACGCCGACGGAGCGCGGTTCTGCGATGCCTGCGGCGCACGCCTTGACGGGGCCTCCGACGCCGCCGCACGGAAGACCGTGACCGTCGTCTTCACCGACCTGGCCGGGTCGACGGCGCTCGGCGAACGCCTCGACCCGGAGACCCTCCGCGGCGTCATGTCGCGCTACTTCGCGACGGCGCAGGTCGCCATGGAGCGCCACGGCGGAACGGTGGAGAAGTTCATCGGCGACGCGGTGATGGCCGTGTTCGGCGTGCCGGTCGTCCGAGAAGACGACGCTGCGCGCGCAGTGCGGGCGATCGTGGAGCTCCGTGACGCGCTCGAGCGGCTGAACGCCGAGCTCGATCGAGAGCACGGCATCCGGATCACGACCAGGACCGGAGTCAACACCGGCGAGGTTGTCGTCGGCGGCGTGGACTCCGCAACGGACCAGCGGCTCGCGACGGGCGATGCCGTCAACGTCGCGGCTCGATTGGAGCAGGCGGCTGCGCCCGGTGAGGTCTTGCTCGGCGCGGCCACGTACAACCTCGTCGGCGAACACGTGGTCGCCGAGGCGCGAGCGTGTGATGGAGGCGGCCCCCGCTCCGGTAGGTGATCAGCGCGATGCGGTTCTTGTTCACTGCCAGGTGGACGTGGGTCGCGTTGCGCGCGATCGTCTGCGAAGCGGATGCGGGCGTCGGCGCCGCGGCGATCACGGCTAGGGCGGCGATGCTGACGATGAAGCGGCGATGCACGTAGAACCCCCCGCAGGAAGTGGCCTCTTCCTACATCGGCGGACCGTAGCGCAACCAAAGTCGCTCTGTCCCGAAATCGAGGGATTCGGTCAGTCTTCGACGAGCACTTCGCCCAGCAGCGTGCACGCGAACCAGCGCCAGGCGAGCGCGTCGTCGGCTTCGAGCCGCTCGAGGCGGGCCGCTACGTGCGTGAGGCCGGCGACCGTGGGGCGGAGGGACGCGAGGCCGGCTTCGAGCGCTGCCCTGCGCGCGGGCGTCTCGAGATCCTGTGCGAGCGACGTCACCGCGCGGCCCTCCGGATCGAGGTCGCGGCGCGGATCGCCGCCCGCGGCGAGCAGCTGGACGGCGCGGCGGCGTGCTCCGTTGAGCTCGTCCTCGCCGAGATCGAGCGCCTTGCCCGCGAGCAGGACGAGCGAGACCTCGACCTCGACCTGGTTGCCTTCGGCCAGCCGCTCCTCGAGCTGCGCGAGGAAGGCGCGCTCCGGAGAATCGTCCATGCGGGACCAGCATACGACGGCCATGTGCGGTGCGAGGCACCGGACATCGCTTAAAGTGATGAGCGATGAGCACCGATCAGATCGCCGCTTTCGTCGACCACGGTGTCGAGACCGGCTGTGTCGAGATCTCCGAGCTGAACGAGCTCGTCGACCAGCTGCACCTCGGCGACGAGGAGGTCGCGAAGCTCTACGAGCAGCTCGAGGAGCACCACGTCGAGGTCAGCGACGACTGTGGCCGCGAGAAGGCGGAGAGCACGTACATCAACGGCGACCTCGCCCATGCGACGACCGACGCGCTCCAGCTGTTCCTGAACGAGATGGCTCGCTACCGGCTCCTGACCGCCGAGGAAGAGGTCGAGCTCGCGAAGCGGATCGAGCGCGGCGACAAGGCGGCGAAGGACCGGATGATCAACTCGAACCTCCGCTTGGTCGTCTCGATCGCGAAGAAGTACCAGGGCCACGGCCTCTCGCTGCTCGATCTGATCCAGGAAGGGATCATCGGACTGATCCGCGCGGTCGAGAAGTTCGACTGGCGCAAGGGCTTCAAGTTCTCGACCTACGCCACGTGGTGGATCCGCCAGGCGGTTCAGCGCGGAGTCGCCAACAAAGCGCGCACGATCCGCATGCCGGTGCACATCGTCGACCGCGAGCGCAAGATCTCGAAGGCCGAGCGCGAGCTGCACGTGAAGCTCGGGCGCGCCCCGTCCCTGGAGGAGATCGCCAAGGAGGCCAAGCTGCCGCTCAAGCAAGTGCACGAGGTGCAGGACGCGGCCCGCGCGGTGACGAGCCTCGACCGCCCTGTCGGCTCGGAGAGCGACACGTCGCTGGGCGAGCTGGTCTCCGGCGAGGACGCCCCGCCCGAGGAGGAGCTCGAGGTCAGCTTCCGGACGGATGCGCTGCGGCGTGCAATCGCCGAGCTCCCTGACCGCCAGCAGGACGTGCTCAAGCTGCGCTTCGGGCTCGACGGCGACCCGAACCCGATGTCGCTCGAGCAGATCGGCAAGGCGCTCGGAATCACGCGCGAGCGCGTCCGGCAAATCGAGATCGAAGCTCTCGAGCGGCTCGCGCTCGACCGCGAGCTCGACTCGCTCCGCGCCGCCTGATCTGGAACCTAGAGCAGTTCGGCAATCGTGAGGCCGACGACGATCGCGACGCCGACGATGCGAAGACGAGCCGCGCGGAGAGGCCTGCCGACTCGGTCCTGGGGAGAAACGCCGCGACGCCTACCGGCCGGAAGCGCTCGCACCACGACCGTGTGCGTGCCGGGCGGGTACGGCGCCGACCGAGCCCGGGTGCGGAGCCGAAGGCGGTTGACGCCCCGATGGCCCCGCACCCGGAAGCGCCCGATGCGGCGGCAGTCGGGCGCTACTTGGGAAGAAGTTGAGCTCGACGAGCGCCGGCTTGGGAAGGACGAAGACGAGGGTC
>VAXT01000140.1 GCA_005883245.1 Actinomycetota bacterium
GGCCGTCTCGTCTTCGCGGATCGCGATCCATGCACGCCCGAGGCGGGAGTCGCGCAACCGGGCCGAGCAGAAGACCGTGAACAGGACGAGGAAGAGTGCGGTCCAGTAGAAGAGCCGCGTCGAGTTCGTCGAGCTCAGGTAGTCGCTGGGAAGCCCGACGGCGTTGTGCAGAGTATCGCCGAAGCCGGGCGGGTCGATCGGGTTGATTCCCTGGGGGCCGTTCGTGATGTTGTGCCCGAGGAGGTTGTCGCCGTTGTTCGCGACCTGCGGCATGATCTCGCCGAAGCCGAGCGTCACGATCGCGAGGTAGTCGCCGCGCAGACGCAGGGTCGGGAAGCCGATCAGGATCCCTCCGATCGTCGCGAAGACCCCGGCGATGATCAGCACGATCCAGATCGAGATGTGAAAGCCGGGCGTGCTCGGCGCGGTGCCGACGCCACCGGCGTGCACGTTGACGTTCGAGAAGTGCTGCGACGCGAACCAGGCGACCGTGTAGGCGCCCATCGCGTAGAAGGCGACGTAGCCGAGGTCGAGCAGCCCGGCGTAGCCCACGACGATGTTCAGGCCGAGGGCCATCATGATGAAGATCATCATCGTCACGCCGGTGTCGACGCTCGGGAAGTTGCCGAAGATGAGGACGTCGAACAGGTTCGGCTGGTAGACGGGGTAGAGCACCGCGATCAGGATCACGCCGAGCGGCACGATCCATTTCCCGAGCGGGAGCACGTCCCAGGCCGGGATGTAGAGCGCAAAGAAGATGAGGGCGGCGACGATCAGGCCAAGCGAAGCCGAGCCCGTGATCGCGAGGACGAAGAACGCCGGAATTCCGACGATCGCCGCCCGCTTCGCCCGCGGCATGCTCTGCCGCTTCAATGCGGGCGCACGGTCGCGGACAGCCTGCATCCCAGGTGCCACTAGACGCCCTCCGGAGTGCGCTCGCCGAGCAGGCCCTCGGGACGGAACACGAGGATCAGGATCAGGATCGCGAAGATGATCGACTGGGTCCAGTCACTCCCGGGCGCGTGCCACCCGAGCCCGTTGTTGAACGACTCGACGAATCCGATCACGAGCCCGCCGAGGACCGCTCCGGGGAGGTTGCCGATCCCGCCCAGCACAGCCGCGGTGAAGGCGATCAGGCCGACGCGGAACCCTTCCGTGTAGCGGATGTTCGTGATGTAGAGCGCGTAGAGCAGGGCCGCAGCGCCGGCCAGCGACCCCGCGATGAAGAACGTGAAGGAGATCGTGCGGTTGACGCTGATCCCCATCATCGCGGCCGCGTCCCGGTCCTGGGCGGTCGCCCGCATCGCCTTCCCGTGCCGCGTTCGCTGAACGAGCCACATCAGCGCCAGGAGCACCGGGATCGTGAACAGGACGACGATGAGCCGATTCCAGGTGTACGGGACGCCGCCGATCGTGAACACGGTCCCGTGCGGGAGGATGTCCGGCACCGAGGTCGGCCGCGCGCCTTTCCAGACCAGGCCGATGTTCTGGAGGATGAACGACATGCCGATCGCCGTGATCAGCGGCGCCAGCCTCGGGGCGTTGCGCAACCTCCGGTACGCGACGATCTCGATCGTCGTGTTGATCGTGGCGCAGAACGCCATCGCGATCAGGAGCATCAGGAGGATGAAGAGCCACAGGACGATGCCCGACTTGTTCGTGAGCGCCCACGACGTCGTCATCGTCGCGACGAGCATCCCGCCGAGCATGAAGACGTCGCCGTGCGCGAAGTTGATCAACTCGAGGATCCCGTAGACGAGCGAGTAGCCGATCGCGACGAGCCCGTAGACGCACCCGTTGGTGAGCCCGATCAGGAAGAGGTTGTAGAAGTCCGCCGGGGCTTCGATGAAGTTCTTGATCAGCCAGAGGGCGATCGCGATCAGGAAGAGCACGCCGATGATGTTCAGCACGTCGGGCCGGTGCCGGGGTCGCGCCACGCGGATCCTCGCCTGCTCGGTCGCCATTCCCTTCCTCTCGCCGCTTCCTTCTGAAACGCGCTGGGGGAGGAACGTATCCTCCCCCAGCCTAGACCGCTCGGCTCCTTCGGTTACCCCTTAACGAAGCTCAGCTCAGGCGTGATCGTCTTCAGGAACACGCCCTTCTGGCCCTTTACCTGCCAGACGCTCACGGTGCCGAGCGTCGTGTCGCCGTTCTCGTCGATCTTGAAGTTGCCGAGGATTCCGTCCTTCACGTCCTGGTTGAACAGGTGCTCGGCGACCTTGGCGCGGTCACCGCTCGCGTCGTCGATCGCCGTCAGCAGGACGTCCGCAGCCTGGGCCGCGTAGTTCGTGTACGGATCCGGCTCCTTGCCGTTCGCCTTCGTGAAGTCCTCCACGAAGCTCTTCCCGGCGCCCGTCAGCTGGTCGGACGGGATGCCGGGCTGGGTGATGAACATGCCCTCGGTGGCCTGACCGCCGGTCTTGATCGTCGCCGCGTCGATCGGCGTGAAGCCGTCGGGGGCGAAGAGCGTCACGCTGGACGGAAGTCCCGCGCGCAGGTCCTTGATCAGCTTGCCGCCGTTGTTGCAGATGATGCCGCCGAGGAAGACCGCGTCCGCTCCGGACTGTGCGATCTTGGTCGCGACCGCGTCGTAGCTCGACGCGTTCTTGTCCCACGCCGCCGGCGTGCTCGGAGTCGTCGCGATGCCGAGCTTCTTGGCGTAGGTCTGGAACAGGGTCGCGATCCCGTTCCCGTACGTCTCCTTGTCCGTCACGACGTACACCTTCTTGAAGCCCTGGTCCTTCGCGAACTGCGCGTCGGCCGCGCCCTGGAACTGGTCGTTCCACACGACGCGGGCGTAGTTCCGCTTACCGGACGGGTAGTAGACGTCCGGTTCGCCCGACTCCGTTCCCGGCCCGCTGATCGTCAATCCGGGATATGTGTTCGCCGGGCTGACATAGGCGAGCGGACCGCTCGGCGCGCGGTTTGCGATCGGGATCTCGAGCTTCGCGCAGCCCGAGTTGAACGTCCCGATCACTCCGATCACGTTCGTGTTGTTTGCGTAGGCACGGGCATTCGCCGTGCACTTCGCCGAGTCCCAGCTCCCGGCCTGCGCAGTCGAGTTGTCGCAGGACTGGAAGCCGATCTTCTTCCCGCCGGCCTTCCAGTCGTGCTGCTGCAGAATGAACTCGACCGCCTGTGCCATCTCGGTCGTCAGCGCGCGGTTCGAGCCCTGGAGAGGCAAGTCCGAAGCGATGATCAGCTCGGGGTCGCCGCTCCCCTTGTACTGAATAGGCTCGCACGATGCGGAAGGCAGCGCCGTGGCCTTGCCGCCGCCTCCGCCGCCACCGCCGCCTCCACAACCTGCCGCGAGCAAGGCAAGCGGGATTGCGACCAGTAGCGCTGCTACTAGCAATCCAGATTTCTTCACGTGCAGTTCCTCCTCCGTCACGGTTGCACCTCGTCGGATCGACAGCCGCAACAGGGGTCGGCCCGCGAGGGGGTGAAGTATTGAGGGAATCCCTCGCGCTTTCAACTCTTAATGACACGGATACGATGAACGCTCGGGCCGAAGTGGCGGAACTGGTAGACGCGCCGGACTCAAAATCCGGTGGGGCGCAAGCTCCGTGTGGCTTCGACTCCCACCGTCGGCACACACGGCATGAGAGTCGGAATCCTCACCGGCGGAGGAGATTGTCCCGGGCTGAACGCGGTCATCCGGGCCGTGGCGCGGCGCTCGCAGGTGCGCGGGGACGACGTCGTCGGGGTCCGGTCCGGGTGGCGCGGGCTCGTCGACGGCTCCTTCGAGCCGCTCGGCCCGCGCGAGATCTCGGGCCTCTTGCCGCGCGGCGGAACGATCCTCGGCACCTCGCGGACGAATCCGTACAAGGTCGAGGGAGGGGTCGACCGCGTGCTCGAGCAGTTCGAGGCGCAGGAGCTCGGGGCGCTCGTCGCGATCGGCGGGGAGGACACGCTCGGCGTCGCGACACGGCTCTACGAGGAGCACGCGTTCCCGGTCGTGGGCGTGCCGAAGACGATCGACAACGACCTGTCCGCGACCGACTACACGTTCGGCTTCGACACAGCCGTCTCGATCTGCA
>VAXT01000191.1 GCA_005883245.1 Actinomycetota bacterium
CGAGGCCCGACTCGAGCTCAGCCAGGGCCGAGCCGAGCGCGTCCGAGAAGCCCGAGAAGCGCGACGAGGCGCCGAGCCCGTTGAGCGACGTGGCCGCGACCGCGGTGCGCACGATCAGCTGGCGCTGCGCCTCGGTCGCGACGGGACGGCTCGAGCCACCTGCGCGGGCGACCTGCTCGAAGACGTCGTCGAAGGTGCCGATCTGGCCAGAGAGCAGCGCCCCGCGTCTCGCCAGCAGCTCCCGCTCGATGCGCTCGACGTCCGACCCGTGCGGCACGATCAGCACGGGGTCACGGTCGAGCGCGCCCAGATAGCGCTCGAGGAGCAGAGCGACCTTGCCCGCGTTCGCGGGCCCTGAAAGCAGCGTCAACCCGCGGCCCGGGGCCATCGATGCATCGTAGACCTGCGGTCCGACGGCTTTGAGCGGGTTGCGCGGACTAGTCCGGAACTACCGAGAAATGCGTGTTCAGGCGGCGGAGGCTGCCTTCGGCCTCCGCCCGCGCCTCGCCGCTGCGCGCCCGGGCATCTGGCCGGCGCAGTTGTCGCAGAGATCGGCCTGTTTCGAGCCACGGCGGGCGTCGGTGTAGTTCAGGCGCAGCGTTGCGCCCTTCCCTTCGCCGACCTCGGAGCCGCAGTTGTCGCAGACGAGAACCGTTTTTCGTGCCATGGGATTGCCTCCTCGAAAACAGTGTTTGCCTGCGGCAGCGTATCGGAAAGGGACCCGAAATCTACGCGGCAACGCGCGAGCGCCGAATTCGCCACGAACGCAACAAGCTCAGCAGCGCTTGTTCCTCGCGATCCAGACCCGTATCGCGCGCGCCGACTACGCGCAAATGGCGGCGTCTGAAATCGTCGAGCGTTCTCCCGTCGAGATACTGCTCGACGACTGCAGGGCTGACATACGACGATCGAGCCACGGCGGGCGTGTTTCCGAGCTTTCGGCCGACCGCGCGCATCACTCCGCCGACCACTTTCTTGCCCTCCGTCTCGGTCTCCGGCGGCCCGTGCTCCGCAAGCGCGATCGCGGCGATCAGCGTTCCGCCCCAGGTGCGAAAGTCTTTCGCTGTGAATTCGCCGCCCATGTGCTCTTCGATGTACTCGTTGAGGCGGGCGCCCGTGAGGGTGCAAAGCGGTCCGTCAACCTCGTAGCGAAACAGGCGCCGGTCGCCGTCGAGGGCGATCAGCTTCTTAGTGGCGTCGGCCAGCTCTTCGTCGACGATCGCGGTGCGAACGAGAACGCGGTGCTTGCCGCGGTACTTGAACGTGATCCGGCTCCCGCGCACGGACACATGCCCCTTTCGAAGCGTCGTGATGCCGAACGTCCGCGTCGTTCGCGCGTAGCGCTCGGTGCCGACGCGAAACCAGCCGAGATTGATCAAGCGCAGCGCCAGCGCACAGACCCACTGCGGCGACAAAGGCGCCCCTTCCATGTCGTTCGCCATCGCCTGGCGCAGGTCCGGAAGCCGTTCGGCGAAGCGCACGAGCTTGTCGAACTTCTCCTGCTCCTGCCGGGCGCGATATTCGGGGTGGTACAGGTACTGGCGCCGACCCGCGCGGTCGACGCCCGTCGCCTGCAGCTTGGCCGTCGAGCGCGGCGAGATCCAGACGTCTTTCCACGCCGGCGGGATGACGAGCTCTTCGATGCGCTCGAGCTTCGCCGGATCCGTGATCTGCTTTCCGCGCGAGTCGTAGTAGCGGAAACGCCCCTTGCGACCCTTGCGGCGCCAGCCTCCTGTGCGTGCCATGCGAGCCGTGTACCCACGGCCGTAGGATCCGACGCATGCCGACGATTGCCGTCCTCGAAGGAGACGAGACCGGGCAGGAGCTGCTCGAGGAAGCGCTGCGCGTGCTCGACCCGGAAGTGACGGGGCTCGAGGTCTCGTTCGATCGCTATGACCTGTCGCTCCAAAATCGCCGGGCAACCGAGAACGACGTCGTCTTCGAAGCGGCGGCTGCGATCCGTGAGCACGGCCTCGGGCTAAAGGCGGCCACCGTGACGCCCGAGGGCGTCGACGACGTGGGCTCGCCGAACCGGATCCTGCGCGAGGAGATCGGCGGGCGCGTGATCGTCAGAACGGGACGGCGAATCCCGGGCGTGATTCCGCACGGCGGCGTGCACGCGCCGATTTCGGTCGTCCGCATGGCCGTGGGAGACGCGTACGGGGCGAAGGAATGGCGAGAAGGCGAGGGCCCCGACGAGGCCGCGTTTCGCACAGAGCGGATCGAGCGTCGTATCTGCCGCGGCGTCGCGGAGTTCGCATTCCAGCTCGCGGAGCGCTCGGGGGCCAAGGTCTTTGGCGGGCCGAAGTACACGGTCAGCCCGGTCTACGAGGGCATGCTCAAAGAGGAGATGGACGCTTCGGCCGAGCGCCATCCGGGCGTGCCCTACGAGCCGCAGCTGATCGACGCCACGTTCGCGTTGCTCGTCGCTACGGCCGGCGATCCGCTCGTGATTCCGTCGCTGAACCGCGACGGCGACATCCTGTCCGACCTCGTCCTGCCGCTCTTCGGGTCGATCGCAGGCGCGGAGTCGCTGCTGGTCGCATTCGCGGAGGACGACCCGGCTCAGGTCACGGCCGTCATGTCCGAAGCCGCGCACGGCACGGCTCCGGCGCTCCAGGGGAAGAACGTGGCGAACCCGCTGGCGATGATCCTCGCCGGAGCGGCCGTCCTCGGCTACGCGGGCGACGAGGCGGAGCCGGCCGCGCGCGCGATCCGCGAGGCGTCGTTGGAGGCGATCGCCGAAGGCATCCGCACAGCCGACCTCGCCGGCCATGCGGGCACGTCGGAGTTCACCGACGAGGTGATCCGGCGGACGAAATCGAAGCTCGAGGTCTGGTCGACTCTCTGAGCCCGATGAGGTCGAGGCCTTCCCGTCAGCGAAGAGCCTCCTCGAACCGCGGGTCGTCGCGTACGGCGGCGAAGTCGTCGTCTCTGCGCGCGTCCTCGCGGAACCGCGGGAGCAGCTCGACAGACCGGCGAAGGTGGGCGAACGTGTCGTCGCCGGTGTCGCCCGCGAGCGTTGCGAAGCACGCGTAGTTGTAATGCAAGCCCGCGTGGTCCGGCATGTGCTCGAGGGCACGGCGGACCGCTTCGAGCGCGTCGGCGTACCGCTGTTCGCCGTACGCGGCCATCGACTCACTGTGGAAGGGCCATGCGTCGCCCCAGTCGACCCCCTGGTACGCCTCGCCGGGCATGCCGCCGATGGCGAGGACGGTTCCGTCCCCGGTGGCCTTCCGCCGCGACTCCGGCCCGACGAACACGAGTGTTCCCGGCGGCGCGTCGACCGCCTCGCCGTCGACCTCGAAGGTCGCCTTCCCGTCGAGCACGATGTACAGCTCCTCCTGGCCCGACCCGGCCTCGTCGTGCTCACCGATCAGCGTGCCGTCCTCGCCGGGCGTGTAGGCGTTGATTCCGAAGGCGTGGATCCCGAGGTGCTCGCGCACCGGGATGTCTCTGCCGCGCCGCTCGATGTCACCGAGGCGCGCGACCTTCCACTTTGGTTTGTCGTTCATCCGTTCACCTCCGAGTTGCGCGGGTCGTCGGGACACGTCGATCGTAACCGCCGTCAGCCGGCTAGCTCGATTGCAGCTGCCTGCCTGGGTCAGTGTTCGGAAGCGTCCCCGGACGGTCGACTAGGCTCCGAAGATGACGCTTCGGTTCCAGACTTAGAGGAGACGCACCATGGATCGCTTCACCGGCGGTTGCCTGTGCGGCAACGTCCGAATTGTGGCGTCGGGGCGCCCATACCGGGTCGGCATTTGTCACTGTCTCGACTGCCGCAAGCATCATGGAGCCCTGTTTCACGCTTCCGCGGTGTTCCCTCAGGATGCGGTGACGATCGATGGCGAAACACGCGACTACGCGGGGCGGTCTTTCTGTCCGCGCTGCGGCTCGTCCGTTTTCTCGCGCAGCGGAGACGAGATCGATGTGAACCTAGGATCTCTGGATGCGCCTGACCAACTGAGGCCGACGTACGAGCTCTGGACCGTCCGTCGCGAGTCCTGGTTGCCGCCGTTTCCGCTCACGAGACGATACGACCGCGATCGTGACTCCACGAGTCGCTTTGAGGACGACCGATCGTCTGCTCCGGAAGGATCTCCGCCTTCGCTGTGTGGGGACGACGGCCGACGACCACCGTGACGTTCTGAACATCCCATCCCTCGCAGAGCATTAAGCGCTGACGATTGCGTTGACCGGTTGTCGC
>VAXT01000192.1 GCA_005883245.1 Actinomycetota bacterium
AGCGGAGGCGCCGTAGCGCGCGGCGACCTCGCTCACGGGGTAGTGCAGCTTCTTCCCTTCGCCCCGAACGCCCGCCATCAGGATCGCACACGGTCCCTCGCCCGCGCCGACGATGATGTGGTGCGTCCCGGGCGCGCAGTGGAAGAAGTCCCACGCCTTCAGGTGCCGTTCCTCGTCCTCGACGATCAGAATGCACTCGCCGGTCAGGACGAGGAAGTCCTCCTGGACGTTCTCGGCGTGGTACTTGCCGTTCGGCTGGCCCGGCTGCAGCACGTGCACGCCGATGCCGTAGGCGCCGAAGCCGTCCGGGGGCTCGAAGTCGGACCACTGGCCGGCCTCCTCGCTGCGCCTCCAGCGCGCGTCGGCGAGGTTGAGCACGAACCAGCCGGGCGTCGCGGCGGCGGCGCCGTGCTCGGTGTGCTCGATCCTGGCTTCCTCCGGACCCACCGCCGGGGACACTACCGCGCCTTTCCCGCCAGCTAGAGTCGGGCGGCGATGCGGAAGGTCGCGGTGATCGCGGACGTCCACGGGAACGCGCCCGCCTTCGCAGCCGTCCTCGAGCAGATCGAGCGCGAGCAGCCTGATCTGATCGTCTCCTGCGGCGACCTGACGTGGGGGCCGCTGCCCGAGGAGACGTACGAGCTGGCGCGCGGCCTGGAAGCCCGGTTCGTGCGCGGGAACGCCGATCGAACCGTTCTCGAGCGCGTCTCGGAGACCGAGCGCGAACAGTGGATGCAGGGGCACCACTCGGACGAGATGCGCGAGTTCCTCGGGGGCTTCGAGGAGAACGTCGTCGTCGAGGTTGACGGGCTGGGGCCGGTTCGCTTTTGCCACGGCTCGCCGCGCAGCGACGAGGAGTGCGTCACGCCCGAGACGCCCGACGAGCGGGTGCGCGAGTTCAGCGCCGAGGTCGACGAGCGGGTGATCGTGACCGCGCACGTCCACATCCAGTTCGACCGCGAGGTAGCCGGGATCCGGAGCCTGAACGCGGGCAGCGTCGGCCTCCCCTACGAGGGCCGGCGGGGCGCGTACTGGGCGCTCTTCGGCCCGGACGTCGAGCTGCGCCGCACGGAATACGACGTCGACGCGACGGTGGAGCGCGTCCGGGCGAGCGGCCAGCCCGACGTCGAGCAGATCGTCGAGATGATGCTCGTCCCGCCCGAGCCTCGCGAGGTGATCGACCACGCCGAGAAGCTCGTCTTCGCGGGCTAGACGGCCCATCGCCTCGATTCGCGGCGCGGCCGCGTGGGTCGACCGGGTCGGTCTGGCCGCGCTCTTTCCCACCGACGATCTGGTGCTCCCCTCGCTCTGGGAGGCGGTCACTGGCAAGCCGGTCGTCGACCGCGACTTCGCCCCGGACGTCGCGCTCATCTGGGGCTGGAAGGACGAGCTGCCGGGGCGCAAGCTCGTCTGCGCGGGTAAGCATCTCGGGGGCCGGGCGTCCTTCGTCTCGCTCGAGCTGCTGCCCGTCCTGTACGCGCTCACGGGTCGGGACGGGCGGCCCGAGGATTTCCGCGACGAAGAGCTTTCGCCCGTGGAGCGGGACATCGCGGAGGCGCTCCTCGTGTCCGGCCCCACGAGCAGCGCGGAGCTGCCGAGCCTCGCCGGCCACGAGCGGAAGCGCGTGAGCTCAGCGGCCGTGCGGCTGCAACGACTCCTCGTCGTCACGGCCGCGGGGCGGCAGGAGCACGAGCAGGGCTGGCCGTCGATCGTCTTCGACATCCTCCCGCGGCGCTACGGCGACCGGCTCGAGACGCTGCCGGATCCGGATGACGCTCGCTCGACCCTTGCGGAGACGATCCTGCGCTCCGCAGGCGAGGTTTCGGCCGCGGATGTCGCGGCGATTATCGGCGGCACTCGGAAGCAGGCCGCAGCGGCCCTCGAGCGCCTGGCCGCCGAGGGCAGGGCTCGAGGCCGTGATGCGGGCGAGTACCTGCTTTGGACTCTCTAGTTCCGGCCCCCGGCTGCCGACACCACTTGGTAACGCGGCCTTCACATGGGCGACGAGTCGACATTCCAGCCCTTCGCCCGGAGCGGTCTGCTCCGGCGAGCAGCGCCGTTCGTCGGTGCGATGTGGCTCGCGCTCGTCATCTACCCGCTGCCGCCGCACGGGGGAGACTCGCGAGCGCTCCTGCCGGCGGTCGTCGTCAACGTCCTGATCCTCGTGGCCGTGCTGATCGTGCCCTGGAGCAGGCTCGGGCCGATGGCCGCCGTTCTGCCGCCGCTCGCGTACCTGCTCGTCGTCGCCCTGCTCCGCGACGCCGACGGAGGAGGCTCGTCTGCCTACGGCGCGCTCCTCATCCTCCCGATCTTCTGGCTCGCCCTCTACGGCAGCCCACAGCAGCTCGCCGTCGGCTTCGCGGGCCTCACGGCCGTGTTCGTCGTGCCGATCCTCCTTGTCGGCGCACCGGACTACCCGTCGAGCGAATGGACTCGCGCGATGGTGTGGTTGTGCGTCGCGCCGATCATCGGGTTCACCGTGCAGTCGCTCGTGCGCGAGCAGCGGAACCGCGCCGAGGAGAACCTGCGCCGCGCCGATGAGCTGCAGGTCAGCCAGGAAGAGACGCGGAAGCTCGTCGTCAGCATGGCCGCGGTCACGGAGGCGACCCGTGAGCTGGCGCGGACGACCGACGCCAAGGTCGCGCGGGAGATCATCTGCGCCGCCGCCTGCACGGTCACCGGCGCGCGCTTCGCGAAGCTCATGGAGCGCAGCCCCGACGGAGAGCTCGTGATGACCGCGAACCACGGGCTGGAAGGCGGCCCCCCGCTCACCGTCGCGCCCGCCGACGAGACCTCGGGTGCGGGCTCGGTCTTCCGCTCCAAGAAGCCCCTCTTCGTCGAGGACGCCCCCGGCGACGACCAGATCTCGCAGCGGGTCGTGCTGGCGACGGGCGCGGTGTCGATGCACTTCGAGCCAGTCCTTCGCAACGAGGAGGCGGTTGCGGTGCTGGTCGTCGGCTGGAACCGCCGGGTCGACGAATCGAGCCGTATCGCGGCGTCGATGCGGATGCTCGCCGCGGAGACGGCGATGACGCTCGAGCGCTCCGACCTGCTCGCACGGCTCGAGGAGGTCGCGCGCACGGACGATCTGACCGGGCTGCTCAACCGACGCGGGTGGGAGGAGCAGCTGCCGCGGGAGCTGGCGCGGTCGAAGCGGCACAAGGATCCGCTCTGCGTCGCCATGCTCGACCTCGACTTCTTCAAGAACTACAACGACCAGCGGGGACACCAGGCCGGTGACCGCCTGCTCAAGCAGAGCGCTTCCGCCTGGGCCCGCGAGCTTCGTGCGAGCGACACCCTCGCGCGCTACGGAGGCGAGGAGTTCAGCGTCGCGCTGCCCGGCTGCCGGCTCGAGAACGCGAAGGACATCGTCGAGCGGCTGCGTGCCGTCATGCCCGGCGACCAGACTGTCTCCGCCGGAGTCGTCTGCTGGAACGGCCGCGAGACCCTCGAGGAGCTGGTCGGACGCGCGGACGCAGCGCTCTACGAGGCGAAGCGGATGGGGCGTGACTGCCTCGTCGCCGCCGGCGACACGCCGCCCGGCGAGCTGCGCTCTGTCCTGTAGCACAGCCCTGCTCGCGGCCGTGGTTGGAGCACTGGTCGCGACCGCGGCGGTCGCCGGCAGCGACGAACCGATCGGGCCGCCCAGAGGCGCCCCGCTCAGCGTTCCGGCGGGCGCAGCACCGCGAACTGGTCCGTGACCTCCAGCTTCGGCGCGCTGAACCTGAACAGCGCCGCCGGACGTCCACCGGCCCGTCCCGGCTCCCGCCGCTCGCCCGTCGCCTCGAGCACCCCGCGTCGCAGCAGCACCCGCTGGAGATTCGTCGCCGAAAGCTCGTGTCCGAGCGCAGCCGCATAGACGTCGCGCAGCTCGCTGAGCGTGAACGTCGCGGGCGCCAGCGCGAACCCGATGTTCGTGTACGAGAGCTTGGCGCGCAGACGCTCGCGGCCGGCCAGCGTGATCTCCTGATGGTCGAACGCGAGCTTCGGCAGGAGATCGACCGAGTGCCAGTTCGTGTCTTCCGGCAGCGCGGGGTCGACGCCGAGCGGGATGACGCCGAGGTACGCGGTCGCGAGCTGCCGCTCCCGCGGATGCCGCCCGGGCTCGCTCAGCGTCTCGAGCTGTTCGAGGTGCGAGAGCTCGCGGACGTCGACCTTCGCGGCGAGGTGACGGCGGATCGACTCCTCGAGCGTCTCGTCCGCGCCGAGATAGCCGCCCGGGAGGGACCACGCGCCTGCGAAAGGATCCTTCGCCCGCTGCCAGAGGAGCACCTGGAGCTTGCCCGCGCGCACCTGGAAGACGACCGCCAGCGTCACGTGGGCGGACGTTTTCGACCCTGGAGCGGAAA
>VAXT01000193.1 GCA_005883245.1 Actinomycetota bacterium
TCCGACTGGTCGCGCAGGGGCTGCGCAACAGAGATATCGCCGAACGTCTCTTCATTAGCGAAGTGACCGTAAAGGCGCATATGAGAAGCATCATGCGGAAGCTCGGCGCTCGCTCTCGAACGCACGCCGTCGCACTTGCCGACTTCGGCGATTAAGCAGCGCTTGCCGCTTGAAGCGGAGTCGACTCTTCAAGTTCAAGCTTGAAGTCCATCCGAATACCGCATCGATAGTCCTCGCTCGAACCGGCGAGGATTGCTTCGAACGCGGCAACAACCATCGTGTCAAATTGGCTCTCAACGGCCTGCGCCAAGCGGAGCCGTGCAACCTGGCTTGGCATCGCGTCGCGATATGGCCGGTCTGAAGTCATCGCGTTATAGGCATCCGCCACACAGATGATTCGCGCGAGAAGCGGGATCTCGCTCCCGACGAGCCCGTCCGGGTAGCCCTGTCCGTCGACACGCTCGTGATGATGCCGGACTATTTTGGCAATCTCGGCGTAGTCGTCCACCTTGGCAAGGATGCGCTCGCCGATGACGGAGTGCTCTTCCATCTGACGACGTTCGTCCAGCGTCAGCGCGCCCGGCTTCTCCAGAAGACTAGGTTGGAGACCCACTTTTCCGATGTCGTGCACGAGCCCGCACAAATGCACCAGTTGCTGTTCGCGCTCGTCGAGGCCCAACCGCCCCGCGATGTCGCGGGCATAAATGGCAACGGCCGCCGAATGACCGGCGGTGTACTGATCGCGTGCATCGAGCCAGGCGACCAGACCGCTCGCGAAACGCAAGTTTGCTCTCTCGAGGTGGAGGTTCGCCGCAGAAAGATCTTCGGCCAAGCGCCGCTGATCCTGGTACATGAGGAACGACCTCTGAGCCGCGAGAGCCGGTGCGAGGAACAGAGGAAGCGTCCACGGCGAGACTGCTCGGTATCCGAACACAAGTAGTCCAACAACCGGTGCGTACAGGGGCAGCGCGGCTATGAGCAATGGCCACAACGCGCGAAGTAGTGCAACCGGGTTGCCGTGCCCTCGAAGCCTGAAAAGTAGGGCCCCAAAGGCGACGTCAAAAGTCTGCGCGATGAGCACGGCACCAACTGTCCCCATTGCGATATCCGAGACATCAACGTCATGGGGGTTGCCGCACAACTTGTACGCGAAGAGGCCGGCGAGCCCGGCCCCGATGGCGCGGCCTGACGTGTAGGTCAGCCAACGGACGTACGGACGAGGGAGACCGCTCAACATTGAAGCGGTCGAAACAACCATCGCCGCCAAGGGTCCGAAGAGAACCGCCGCAATCAGTGTTGGAAACAGCGAGATCGACGCGGTAGCAGTGCTGTTGAGCTTGATCTTTCCACGCTCAGCGATCAACGCCGTGCAACTGAGGGCCGCGACCGCCCAAAGGTCACCGAGCGGATACCCCGCAACCACGAGCGTCAGAGCAAGAGCCGCTGCAATTCCGCTTAGTGACAGGGCAAAGACTCCGACAGACGTGTCAACAGACTCGGTGTCGGACTTCAGGAACCCTTCAGGAATCCGCTTGATCGTCCCCCAGAGGGGGGATACCTTCGAGAAGCCGTCAGTCCCCACCATCGAAGGAGTTGAGGAAGTGCGCAAAGCTGTGCTTCGCCTCATTTCTCGGGCCGCAGTTCCGGGCCACGTCAACGTCTGGTAGCTGCCGCGTCGTAGCTTCCGTTTTCCACAGCCAACGGGCATCCCCCTGTTGAGGGATATCCACAGACTGTGGAGAACGGGGGCTCTAGCGGAGCTTCTAGGCGATCAAGCCGCGGCGGAAGCCGACGGCGACTGCATGGGCGCGGGAGCGCGCCTGGAGCTTCGCCAACAGGTGCCGCACGTGGCTTTTCACCGTCTCCTCCGAGAGGAAGAGGCGCTGGCCGATCTCGCGGTTGACGAGACCCTCCGAGATCAGCTGGAGCACTTCGATCTCGCGAGCGGTCGGCTCCTGCTCGAGCTCGCGTAGCGGAGCTGCGAACGGGATGACCTCTGCATTGCCCTGCCCGCGCTTCGCGGCCACCTCGTCGAACCGACGCGAATGGCTCACGTATCGGGACAGGATTTTTCTGCGCTCCGCAGCATCCACGATGCACCGCGTATCGGCCGCTCGAGGCGCCTGCTTTAACCGAGGCTCACCCCTGAACGAGGGTTACCGGTTTGCGGTACCCCGTTCGGCTACGCAGACGGCGCTTCGACCGGATCCTGGCGTTCGGGCTCGATCGGTGTGCTTTCGATCGGCTCGATCGCGCCGGCCTTGATCTTCTCGGCCCAGTGGCAGGCCACGAAATGCCCGTCCCCGAGCTTGCGCAGCTCCGGGACCTCGGTCGTGCATCGCGTCGGCTGCACGTACGGGCACCGCGTGTGGAAGCGGCATGCCGCGGGCGGATTCGCCGGGCTCGGCAACTCGCCTGGGAGAAGGATCGTCTCGCGTTTCGCCTCGACGTCGGGGTCGGGGATCGGCACCGCCGACAGCAGCGAGATCGTGTACGGATGCAACGGGTTGTCGTAGAGCGCCTCGGCCGGTGAGATCTCGACGATCACTCCGAGGTACATGACCGCGATCCGGTCGGAGATGTGGCGGACGACGGCCAGGTCGTGCGCAATGAACATGTATGTGAGGTCGAACCCTGTCTGCAGGCTCTCGAGCAGATTCAGGACCTGCGCCTGGATCGAGACGTCGAGGGCCGAAACCGGCTCGTCCGCGACGATCAGCTTCGGTCGCAGCGCGAGCGCGCGGGCGACGCCGATCCGCTGGCGCTGTCCCCCGGAGAACTCGTGCGGGAAGCGGTTGTAGTGCTCGGGTGAGAGCCCGACCGTCTCGAGCAGTTCCTCGACCTTCTTCTTGCGCTCCTGGCGGTCGCCGATGCCGTGGATCTTCATCGGGTCGCTGATGATCGTCCCGACGCGCTTGCGCGGATTGAGGCTCGCGTACGGGTCCTGGAAGATCATCTGCATCT
Source organism: Actinomycetota bacterium (assembly GCA_005883245.1). Lineage (GTDB taxonomy): Bacteria > Actinomycetota > Thermoleophilia > Gaiellales > Gaiellaceae > VAXT01. The sequence continues at coordinate 2,965 of VAXT01000193.1, forward strand.
GGCGGCGCAGGGGTCGCAACGCCCGCGACCTGAGCTGGCCGATGGACTGGCCGTCGAAGACGATCTCGCCCGAAGTCGGTGCGAGCAGCCGGACGACGCATCGGCCGAGCGTCGACTTCCCGCAGCCAGATTCGCCGACGAGCCCGAGCGTTTCGCCTTTGGCGAGGCTCAAAGACACGTCGTCGACCGCGTGGACGTGGCCGGAGACCCGCCGCATGAAGCCCTTGTGGATCGGGAACCACTTCTTGAGCTGCCTGATCTCGAGCAGGGCGCCGTCGTTCTCGGTCACGCGATGCTTGCCTCCGCCGCGATCGTCTCCAGCCTGAGCCTGCGCTTGTCGTCGAGCGAGAGCCAGCAGCGATCGAGATGGTCGGGCACCTCGACGCGGTTCACGAGCTCGGGCTCCTCGGTGCAGCGATCGAACGCATACGGGCAGCGCGGGCGGAACGTGCAGCCGCGCGGCACGTTGATCAGCGAGGGCGGCGAACCCGTGATCGAGTGCAGCTTCTCCTGCTTCGGCCGGTCGAGCCGCGGGATCGAGCCCAGAAGCCCCCACGAGTACGGCATCTGCGGGTCGTAGAAGAGCTCCCGCTTCGGGCCAGCCTCGACCACGCGGCCCGCGTACATGACGAGGATGTCGTGCGCGATCGACGCGACGACGCCGAGGTCGTGCGTGATCAGGATCACGGCCGAGTCGAACTCCGCCCGCAGCTTGTCGAGCAGAGCGAGGATCTGGGCCTGGATCGTCACGTCGAGCGCCGTCGTGGGCTCGTCCGCGATCACGATGTCCGGATTGCAGGAGAGGGCCAGCGCGATCATCGCCCGCTGGCGCATCCCCCCGGACAGCTCATGCGGAAACGCGTCGACCCGCTCCTCGGCGCTCGGAATGCCGACCTGCTTGAGGAGGTCGATCGTGCGCCGACGGGCCTGCCGTTTCGAGACCGACTCGTGCGCGCGGATCGCCTCGACGATCTGCTGGCCGACCCTGTAGACGGGATTCAGTGACGTCATCGGGTCCTGGAAGATCATCGCGATCTCGTTCCCGCGGATATCGCGCAGGCGCGACTCGGGCATAGTCAGCACGTCCTGACCCTTGTAGACGACCTCGCCCTCGAACGCCGCGTTCTGGTCGCGCGTCAGCCCGAGGAGCGTCATAGCCGTCACGCTCTTCCCCGACCCGGACTCGCCGACGATCCCGAGCACCTTGCCGCGCTCGAGCTCGAAGTCGACGCCGTCGACCGCGCGCACGAGCCCGTCTTCCGTCGCGAATCGGACCTTGAGGCCCTTGACCTCCAGCAGCGGTTCGGGCATCAGGACGGCCGAATCCGAGGGTCGAGCCAGACGTAGAGGATGTCGACGATCGCGCTGAAGAACACGATGAAG
>VAXT01000194.1 GCA_005883245.1 Actinomycetota bacterium
CGTCGTGGTACGCGACGTACTCAGGATCCGCCTCGGGAACCCACCGGCAGCGCTTCACGCCTTGGCGATCTCCGGTTCGGCGCTGCCGCCGTCGGCGCGGATCTCGGTGGCCAGGACCTCGTCCTTGATCCAGTCCTCGTGCGCCAGCAGGTCGGACGCGGACGCGGGGAGCGTGACCACGATCCGGTCGGTCAGCTCGAGGCCTGCCTCCTTGCGCTTCGCGTTCAGCTCATGGATCAGGTCGAGCACGCGCTTCTCCACGAGGAGCTCGGGGTCGAGCGCCGTGTCGAGCGCGACCGTGATCCCGTCCGCGTGCGTGACCGCCCAGCCCTCCTTGCCGACCCGCTCGACGAGCACCTCGTCACCGGCCAGGTCGCGACCGGCGACGCGAAAGCCGCCGTTCACCTCCTCGAAGTCACCCGCCTCGAGCGCCGCGCGCACCGCGCCGAGCTCCCTTCCGAGCTTGGGCCCGAGCAGGGGAAGGTTCGGCTTCACGCGCAGCTCGGTCGCCTCGACGTCACCGAACTCGACCTCCTTCACGCGCAACTCCTCGCGGATCTCGTCCGCGTGCGCCTCGGCGAGCGGGGCGCCCTGTACCACGAGCCGGCGCAAGGGCTGTCGCAACGCAAGCTGCGAGCCCGCGCGCGCCTGCCGGCCCAGGTCGACGACGCGGCGCGTCTCCCCCACCTCCGCGAGCAGCTGCTCGTCACGCTCACCGGCCTCTGGCCATGAGGCGAGGAAGATCGAGTCCGGCTGATCCTCCGGCCGGAGGGCCCGCCACAGGTGCTCGGCGAGCAACGGCATCACCGGCGCGATCACTACGAGCGACCGCAAGAGCGCCGTCCGCAGCGTCTCCAGAGCCGCGGCATCCCCATCCCAGAAGCGCCGGCGCGAGCGGCGGATGTACCAGTTCGAGAGGTCGTCGACGAACGACTCGTACGACGCGACCAGATCGGGCGTCCAGAACCGCTCGTACGCATCCGTCATCTCGGCCACCAGCTGCTCGGTGCGAGACGCGAGCCAACGGTCGAGCGGCTGCGGCTCGCCCGGCTCGCCCTCCCCGGCGACGTTCGCGTAGTCGACGAAGAACTTGGCCGAGTTCCAGAGCGTCAGGAGGCGCCGCTTGACCTCGCGTGCCGGCCCGTACCCGAACTTGATGTTCTGGCCCGGATTCTGCTCGCAGAACAGCCAGCGCATGACGTCCGCGCTCATCTCGTCGAGCGCCTCGTCGGCCGAGATCGCGTTTCCCCAGGAGCGGTGCATCTCGCGCCCGTGCTCGTCGAGGAGCTTCTCGTAGGTGAGAACGGCCTTGTACGGCGACCGGCCGACGAGCGTCATGGACATGAACGAGATCGAGTAGAACCAGAGCCGGATCTGCTCGCGCATCTCGGAGATCCAGTCCGCCGGGAACCACTTCTCCCAGTACTCGTGGTCGGGGAGATCGGCGTCGGACAGGCCCTGCGCCGCGCCGGTCGCGTAGCCGTGCTCGATCCACTCCGGGTTGTTCCACCCCAGGCAGGAGAAGGGGACGATGCCCGCGTCCAGCCACGCGTCGCCTACCTCCGGGATCCGCCGCACGTCCTTGCCGCAGGCGGCGCATGCGATCGTGACCTCGTCCACCCAAGGGCGGTGCAGCTCCTGCAGCCCCTCGAGGCCCGCCGTCGCGCGCTCCTCGAGCTCAGCTCGCGAGCCGATCACGTTCAGCTCGCCGCACTCGCAGGGATAGAGGGGCAGCGGTAGCCCGAAATAACGCTTGCGCGAGATGTTCCAGTCGCCCATGTTCCGCAGCCAGTCGTCCATGCGCTTCGAGTAGAAGTCGGGCGTCCACTTCACGGTCGCGTTCGCATCGAGCATCGGCTGCCGGATCTCGTCGCAGGCGATGGACCAGTCGTCGACTACGCGGAAGACGAGCGGCGTCCCGCAGCGCCAGCATGTCGGGTAGCGGTGCGTGATCGTCCCGGATTCGACGAGAAGCTCGCGGCGCCGCAGGTCCTCGATGAGCACGTCGGCGGCCTCGTCCGACGCGAAGCCTTCCGCAGGCCCGAACCCCGGCAGCATCCGCCCCGACTCGTCGATCGGGACGAGCACCGGCAGCCCGTGGACGCGCGACAGCTCGAAGTCCTCCGCGCCCGCGCCCGGAGCGATGTGGACGATCCCGGTCCCCTCGTCGAGGACGACCTCGTCCCACGGAATCACACGGTGGGCGATCCCTTCTTGCGCAGGCGCCTCGTCAAACGGCCCGACGTACTCGAGCCCGACGAGCTCCTCGCCTTTGACCTTGCGGTCGTACTCCGCGTCCTCGAGTGCCAGACGCCACTGACCGTCGCGCAGCCCGTACTCCGCATCCGGCTTGACCGCCGCCGCGACGTTGGCCGGCAGCGTCCACGGCGTCGTCGTCCAGACGACGAGCGCCTCGTCCTCGCGCCCCTTCAGCGGGAAGCGCACGTAGATCGACGGGTGCTCGAGCTCCTTGTACTCGCCGGCAAACAGCTCATGCTGCGAGATCGAGGTCCCGCACCGCGGACACCACTCGGTCGCCCGATGCCCGGTGTACAGCCAGCCGCGCTCGTGGACGGCCTTCAGGAAGCCCCAGATGTACGAGATGTTCGTGTCGGAGAACGTGTGGTAGTCGTTGTCCCAGTCCATCCACATGCCCAGGCGCCTGGACTGCTCCGTGATCACCTCGGCGTACTCTGCGACGCGCTCCTTGCAGCGGGCCGCGAACTCGGCGACGCCGTACTCCTCGATGTCGCGCTTGGAGTTCAGGCCGAGCGACTTCTCGACCTCGACCTCGACCCAGAGCCCCTGACAGTCGAACCCGTTCTGGTAGCGCTGGTCGAAGCCGCGGAGCGCCTTGTAGCGCTGGAAGACGTCCTTCAACGTCCGGCCCCACGCATGGTGGACGCCCATCGGGTTGTTCGCGGTGATCGGCCCGTCGAGGAAGCTCCACCGCTCTCCGCCGCGGTTCTGCTCGCGGAGCCGGTCGAAAATGCCTTCGTCGTCCCACCACGCGAGAATTTCGCGCTCGAGGGCTGCGTGCTCGGGCACGGCAGGAAGCGACGGGAACGTCTGGGCCATGGTGTTCGATTCTACGGTCGCCTGGGAAGAGCACAGGCAGCGCGAACGTTCTAGAAATAGGAAAACCGATCAGGAAAGGAACTGGAATGGCAGAAGCGGTGACCGAATCGACCTTCGAGCACGAAGTGCTCCAAGCGGACAAGCCCGTCCTCGTCGACTTCTGGGCGGAATGGTGCGGGCCTTGCCACGCGGTCGCCCCGATTCTCGACCGGATCGTCGACGAGCGCGACGGCGAGATCAAGCTCGTCAAGGTGAACATCGACGAGGAGCCGGAGATCGCCGAGCGCTACGGAATCGCCTCGATCCCGACGATGGTGCTCTTCAAGGACGGCGAGCCCGCCGCAGCCGCGATCGGCGCGCAACCGAAGGGTGCGCTCGAGACGCAGCTAGGGCTCACGCCCGGTGAGACGAACGGCTCTGGGGCCTAGGCCTCGGCTTCTTCCTTCTCCGGCTTCGGCAGCGGCGAGATCGCCCGGCTCGTCGGCTCTTCGACGAGCTCCAGCACGCGCATGCCGTGGGTGAAGACGATGGCGCCGCCGAGCCAGCCGCCGAGCGTGAGCACGGCGAAGCCGACGAGCGTCAGCACCAGCGCGCCCCCGCCGATGGAGCCGTCCACGTAGTCGGCGTGCCCGGCGCCGGCGGTGATCGCGAAGACCACCGTCGCCGCGAGCATGGCGCTGAGATGAAGCGTGGCCGTTCGCCAGAGCGGCGTGTCCGAGGAGATCGTGAGCCAGTCGGCGAACCCGGTGATCGCCGTCGGGATCGTGATCGCCAGTCCGGTGACGAGCGCCAGCCACCAGCCGGTTGCCGTGTT
>VAXT01000195.1 GCA_005883245.1 Actinomycetota bacterium
CGGGTGTGCGCCCGGAAACTGGGGGAGCGGGGCCGAGTGCGTGTTCACGATCCGGTCGAAGCGTTCGAGGAAGTTCGGTCGCAACAGCTGCATGTACCCGGCGCAGACGACGAGCGCCACGCCGCGCTCTACGAGCCAATCGGCCATCGCCGCGTCTCTCGCCTCACGGCTCTCGTAGTCGCCCAGCTCGAAGACGGCCGCCGGGATGCCGGCCGCACGGGCTCGCTCGAGCGCATACGCCTCGGCCTTGTTCGAAGCGACGGCGGAAATGGGGAGCCCCGCGTCGATCAGCGCCTGCAGGTTCGTGCCCTCCCCGGAGACGAGGACGCCGATCACGTGACGCGCCCGATCACCAGCCCGGCTTCCGCGTCCGCGGCCGGTACGACCGCGCACATCCCGATCCCGACGTTGAACACACGTCGCTGCTCCTCCTCGCTCACGCCCTGCGCGGTCAGCCAGGCGTAGACGGGCGGCCGCTCCCACGCCTCCCAGTCGAGCTCGACGCCCAGTCCCTCGGGCACCACCCGCGTGAGGTTGCCGAGGATCCCACCGCCGGTGACGTGCGCGAGCGACTTCACGTCGGCGCGACCACGCAACTCGCTCACCTCGTCGACGTACAGCTTGTGCGGGGCGAGCACGAGCTCGGCGTCGAAGTCGCCCTCGCCCAGCAGTCGCCGCACGAGCGAGAAGCCGTTCGTGTGCAGCCCGAGCGACGGAAGGCCAAGGACGACATCGCCCGCCTCGACCCGCGAGCCGTCGATCACGTCTCCGCGCGCGACCAGCCCGACGCACGTGCCCGCGAAGTCGAGCTCCTGCTCGCGGTAGACGCCCGGCATCTCGGCCGTCTCGCCGCCGAGGAGCGCGCATCCGGCCGCGCGGCACGTCTCGGCTGCGCCCTCGACCAGCTCGGCCACCTGCTCCATCTCGAGCGAGTGCCCGACCACGTAGTCCAGGAAGAAGAGGGGCTCCGCGCCGGTCGTGATCACGTCGTTCACGCAATGCGCGGCGAGGTCGGCCCCGATCCCGCGCAACCGCCCCGCCTTGCGCGCGAGGACGAGCTTCGTGCCTGCGCTGTCCATCGACGCAGCGAGCAGCCGCTGCTCGTCGAGCGGGTACAGGCCGGCGAACGCGCCGAAGCCGGTCGTCCCAGTCGACTCCACGGCCGCACGTAGCCGCTCGACCACCGACTCGGCAAACGCGAGCGAGACCCCTGCGTCCTCGTACGTCTTCCCCTCCACGGCAACGAGTCTATTTCGCGCAGCGGAGGCCTACACTCGACCTGTGTTGCTCGCTCATTCCGCGCAGACCACGTGGTCGTTCGAGCCGCTCCAGCTGGTGCCGATCGCCGTCGGAGCGCTCCTCTACTGGAAGCGGGCCAGAACGCTCGCGCGCAAGGGCACGCCGGTCGCCGAGTGGCGCTACTTCCTCTTCTCGCTCGGCATCGGCCTCCTCGTCGTCGCGCTCGTGTCCCCGATCGCGACCCTCGGCGAGGAGGAGTCGTTCGCGTTCCACATGGCGCAGCACGTGCTGCTCGGCGACCTCGCGCCGCTCTGCATCGTCGCCGGCCTCACCGGCCCGCTGCTGCGTCCGATCCTCTCGCTGCGCGCGGTGCGGGCGCTCCGATTCCTCACGCACCCATTCGTCTCGCTCCCGCTCTGGGCGCTCAACCTCTTCGTCTGGCATCTGCCGATCTTGTGGGAGGCCGCGCTCCGCCACCAGGCGGTCCACGCGCTCGAGCACGTCTCGTTCTTCACCGCCGGGGCGCTGATGTGGGCGACCGTGATCGAGGTGCTGCCCGGGCCGGAATGGTTCGGAACGGGCGCGAAGATGGGCTACATCGTCGCCGTCCGGATCGGGACGACGATCCTCGGCAACGTCTTCGTCTGGGCCGGGACGCCCTTCTACGGCCTCTACGAACAGGCGCAGCGTCCCTGGGGACTGTCCGCGGCCGCCGACCAGGGAATCGCCGGGGGGGTGATGATGATCGAAGGCTCGCTCGTCACGATCGGGGCGCTGGCCTGGCTCTTCCTGCGCCTCGCCGAGGAGGGCGAGCTGCGCCAGGAGCTCCTCGAGCGCGGCCTCGACCCGCGTTCGGTCCGGCGCGCGGTCCGCTACGGCCGCGCGAACGAGCTATCTGGCGCTCCCTGACTGCTGGCCCTCGGGTGGCTCGCGCCGTCCTCCGGACGACGCTCGCTTTCTGCGCGTGTCCGCGCAGAAAGCTCTCAGAGTCGACCTGACTCTTTTACGATCCCCGCGGTTCCCGCACGCGGCCTGAAAGGAGAGCGCATGGCGACACCGCCCGAGCAGCCGTCCCGCCCCAGCACGTACGGGTACCAGGGGACGACGCTCGACATCGCACGGTTGCCGATCCCGGGCAACGCCGAGCTCCTCGTGTACGTGATCGTTCTGTTGATCTTCGCGCTGATCGCGATCTTCGACGACCAGGTGAGCGCCGACAGGTTCGTCTGGGGCGCGACCTGGGTGACCGTCGGGTACTTCATCAGCCGCGGGCTCGCGAAGGCGACGCGCGTCCTGGAGCAGTAACACGCCGGTGGCGTTCCTGGCGGGCCCACCGGCCCGTCAGGGCCCGCCGGTCCCCCGCCTACGCGCGACTAGGCTCGAAACGGAACTTGGCGAGCGTCTTTCCGGCCGGGACGCGGGTTGGATACGTCCTCGTGAAGCAGGCGCGGCAGAACTCGTTCTCGGGCCTCATCGTCGCCGCCTGGACGCCGTCGAGCGAGATATACGCGAGCGACGTCGCGCCGATCTGCTCCCGCACCTGTTCGACCGTGCGCGTCGAGGCGACGAGCTGCTCCTCGTCGGCGAAGTCGATCCCGTAGAAGCACGGCGAGACGATCGGCGGCGACGAGATCCGCACGTGCACCTCCTGTGCTCCGGCGTCGAAGAGGAGCATGACGATCTGGCGCATCGTGTTCCCGCGGACGATCGAGTCGTCGACGACGACCACACGCCTGCCGCTCACCTCGTCCAGCGGGTTGAACTTGAGCTTGATGCCCTGCTCGCGCAACACCTGGTCGGGCTGGATGAACGTTCGCCCGACGTAGCGGTTCTTGATCAGGCCCTCGCTGAAGGGAATCCCCGAGGCCCGCGCGAAGCCGATCGCCGCCGGGGTGCCGGAGTCCGGGATCGGCATGACCAGATCCGCCTCGACGGGCGCCTCGGCCGCGAGCCGCTCGCCCATCCGCACGCGAGCGCCATGGACCTCGACGCCGGCGAGGCGCGAGTCGGGGCGCGCCAGGTAGAAGAGCTCGAAGATGCACTGCGCGCCGCCGCTCGCTCGTGGGACCGCCTGGCGCGTGCGGACGCCCTCCTGGTCGATCAGGATCAGCTCGCCGGGCTCCACCTCCCGCTCGAAGTCGGCGCCGAGCAGGTCGAGCGCGCAGGTCTCGGAGGCCACCACCCAGTCGGAGCCCAGCCGCCCCAGGCAGAGCGGCCGGAACCCGTGCGTGTCGCGGAAGGCGACCAGGGTGCCCTCGGAGAGCGCGGTGATCGAATATGCGCCCTCGAGCCGCGCCATTGCCCCGGCGACCGCATCCTCGAGCGGCGCCGGATCGGAGGCGATGAGAGCAGCGATCAGCTCGGAGTCGGAGGTCGAGGCAGCGCGCATCCCGCCGGCGAGCAGCTCCTCGCGCAGCTCGCTCGCGTTGACAAGGTTGCCGTTGTGGCCGAGGGCGATCGTCCGCACCCGGCCGTGGTGGATGAGCGGCTGCGCGTTTGCCCACGCGCTCGAGCCGGTGGTCGAGTAGCGCGTGTGGCCGATGGCCAGGGCACCGTGAAGGCCGCGCAGCTTGTCCTCCGTGAACACCTGAGACACGAGCCCGAGCTCGCGCAGGACGGTCAGCCGGCCTCCGTCGGAGACGGCGATCCCGGCCGACTCCTGGCCGCGGTGCTGGAGCGCGTGCAGGCCGAAGTGGGTCAGCCGGGCGACATCCCGGTCCGGAGCGACGATGCCGAAGACGCCGCACATCAGGACCCGTGGGCCTCCTCGAGCTCGGCGAGGGAATAGCCGAGCAGCTGGTCGCCGCCGACCGTTCCAAGCTCGGCGAGGTGGACGAAGCCGACTCGGCCGACGTCGTCCTGCGGGCAGGCGACGATCGCGGCACCCCCGCGAGGAGCCTCTTCGGGCAGCTCGAGCTCGGCGCCGACCCCGCTCCAGAGCGCGGCCTGGGCGACGGCCGCCTCGAGTCCGCCGCGCCCGATGTCGTGGGCGAGCGACAGGAACGGTGCGCTGCGCCAGAGCAACTCGACGAGCGCCGCCTCCGCCTGAGCGTCGAA
>VAXT01000093.1 GCA_005883245.1 Actinomycetota bacterium
CGCGCCGATTCGCTGCGCGCCGTGCGGGCGCTCGCTCCCGTCCGAGCCTCGAGCGTCCGCGGGGGGCGCGCGAAGCGCCTGGCGATTGCTGCTTTCCGTGACTACGCGATCGTCGGGCGCGAGTGGGCGCTGAGCGGTCAAACGCGCCTGCGCGGCCTGAGGCTGGCCGCGGTTGGCCACGCCCGCCGGGCGGCCCGATTCGCCAGAAGCGGAAGCCGGCTGCTCGTCGCGGCGGGCAAGCTTCTTCGCTAGATTCGACGGCGCCAGCTAAAGCGAGAAGCAGAAAGGCCCCGTCTCCGGGGCCTTCTCAGTAGCGGGGGCAGGATTTGAACCTGCGACCTCCGGGTTATGAGCCCGGCGAGCTACCTGACTGCTCCACCCCGCGGCGTGGGCTCAAGTATAGCTCAGGGCTCTTCGGCCCATTCGCGGCAGATTGGCCACGAGAAAGCCCGCCGCGAGCACCGCGGCTCCGGCCAGCGCGTCGAAGATGAAGTGGTTGCCGGTGACGACGATCGTTAGCACGACCGCGATCGGATAGAGCACGCCGAGGACGCGGAGCCAGCGCTGCCGCGCGTAGCGGACGAGCCCCACCCCCACTCCCACGGCCCAGCCCGCATGCAGGCTCGGCACCGCCGCCACCGGGTTCGAGAACGCCGACGCGTGCGGCGAACCGATGTCGATGTTCCAGATCGCCTCGAGCGTGTCCTCGACGCCGAGGCCTGCCAGCAGCCGCGGCGGCGCGGTCGGGAACTGCCAGTGGATGAAAACCGCGATCGCCGTCGCGGCGAGGAAGCCGTTGCGGAAGCTCCGGTACCCGTCTTGCGAGCGGTGGTAGAGCCAGACGAAGAAGACCGCGGTTAGGACGAAGTGCCCGACGAAGTAGAAGAGGTTCATCGCCTCGACCAGCTCGGGCATGCCCAGGAATGCTCGCTGGAGCGACTGCTCCCAGGCGAAGTTGAGCGCGCGCTCGAAGTTGTCGACCCGCTGCGCGTTCGCCATCGCGACGGTCCAGTTCGGATGGATCATCATCCGCGCAGCCTCGTACGCCGAGACCGCGCCGAGCACGATCAGGATCTGCCTCAGCCCGTCACGCCGTTTGACTGCGTCCCAAGGCCGACGCATGGTGACAATTCTATGAACCGCTACCGTCGTGGCGTCGGAGGATGCGCGTAGCAGCTATCGATCTCGGTACGAACACGACTCGGCTCCTGGTCGGGGACGTCGTCGCCGGTCGCGTCGACCCGCTCGTGCGGCGAAGCACGATCACCCGCCTCGGCGAGGGGGTCGATGCACGCCGTCGCCTGTTGCCGTTCCCCATCGCCCGTGTCCGAAACTGCCTGTCCGACTACCGGCGAGAGCTGGAGTCGCTCGGTGCCGAGCGGGCTCTCGTCGTGGGGACGAGTGCGATTCGGGACGCCGAGAACGGGGAGGCGTTCCTCGGCGAGATCGAGTGGAGCTACGGGTTCACGACGCGTCTGCTCTCCGGCGAGGATGAGGCGGAGCTGACGCTGCGGGGTGTCGGGGAGCTGGCTGCGGAGACGGTCGTCGTCGACGTCGGGGGCGGGTCGACCGAGCTCGTCTCGTCCTCGGATCGCATCACCACGAACCTTGGCTCGGTGCGCTTGAACGAGCGGTTCCTCGACTCGGACCCACCGAGCGCAGACGAGCTCCTGGCGCTTCGCGACACGATACGCGCCGTCCTCTCCGAACACGACCTGTCCGCGGTGCACGGGGTCGGAGTCGCCGGGACGGTCACGTCACTTGCCGCGCTCGATCTCGGCCTCGTCGAGTACGACTCGGCTCGCGTGCACGGACACCTCCTGAGCGAGGCGGGGGTCGCCGCGCAGCTGGGGCGCCTTGCGGCGCTCGCGCTGGCCGAGCGGCGCGAGGTGCCCGGCCTCGAGCCCGAGCGGGCACCGGTGATCGTCGCGGGGGCGGCGATCGTGCTCGAGGTCATGCGCTACCTCGACCTGCGTGAGATCGCAGTCAGCGAGCGCGACCTCCTCGACGGCGCGGCGCTCGAAGCGGCGAAGCTGCCCGAGCCCGTGGAGGGTGACGCCCCTCCCGGCGCCTACACCTGCTGCTAGCCGCCGCGTCGATTTCGACGCAGAACCGGCACAGACACGTGCCCTTTTCGCCGATACGATTTTCATCGGGGAGGAGGCTGGGGGTACCGGTCCAGGGCCGAGCCGGGAAGCTACGACGGTGTCTCGTCGAGCGGCTCCGGCGATTCGTCCTCCGCCAGCCGCCTCTGCACGAGCTCGCGCGCGAGCACGCCTACCAGCCGGCCGTCCTCGACCACTGGCACCCGCTCCGCGTCGTGCTCCTCGAGAAACCGGAACGCCTCCTCGAGGTCCATCTCCGAGTCGATCGTGTAGTGGGGCGCCTCGGCAATCGGGCCGACGGCCGTCGTCTTCGGGTCGAGCCCGGGCGCGACGATCTCGCGCACGAGCGTCTTCCGCGTCAACACACCGACGAATTGACCGGCCCGCGAGACGAAGACCGCCCGCACCTCGGGACGCGCCAACAACTCTCCCGCCTCGGTCGCCGGCGCCTCGGCGTCGAGCGTGCGCGGCTCGGGCACCATCGCCTCGCGCACCTTGCTCACGGGTAGATCCCGCGGGCATCGAGCGCGGCCGCAACCTCGCGGATCGCCCCGACCAGCGCCGCGCTCCGCATCGACAGGCGCTGCTGCTCCGCCAGGTTCCACACGCGGTCGAACGCGTCGCTCAGCTTGTCCGCGAGCCTCGCCCGGATCTCCTCGCGATCCCAGAACAACCGTCCGAGATCCTGCACCCACTCGAAGTACGAGACGGTCACGCCCCCCGCGTTCGTGAGGACATCGGGAAGCACCGGAATCCCCCGCTCGGCGAGGATCTCGTCGGCCTCGATCGTGGTCGGCCCGTTCGCGCCCTCGACCACGAGCCGGCACTGGACGCGCGGCGTGTTCTCGGCAGTCAGCTGCTCCTCGAGCGCCGCGAGAACGAGGATGTCGCACGGAAGCTCGAGCAGCTCAGAGTTCGACACGTGCTCGACGTCGGGGTACTCGGCCAGGGTGCCGTGGTCGTCGACCCACTTCCTCAGGTGGTCGTAGTCGAGCCCCGCCGGCGCGTAGACGCCTCCCGAGATGTCCGAGACCGCGAGCAGCTTCGCGCCGCGTCCCGCCAGCTCGCGCGCGGCGACGCCGCCGACGTTCCCAAACCCCTGGACGACGCAGCGCTGCTCGGCGAGGTCCCACCCGAGCCGGTGGCACGCCCGGTCGACGACCATGACCACGCCGGCCCCGGTCGCCTCGCTCCGGAAGACCGACCCGCCGATCGAGATCGGCTTCCCCGTCACGACCTCGGGCACGGCGTGTCCGATCTGCATCGAGTACGTGTCCATCATCCAGGCCATCGTCTGCTCGTTCGTGGCCATGTCCGGCGCGGGAATGTCTTTTTCAGGCCCGATCACGGGCAGGAGCTCGATCGTGTAGCGCCGAGTCAGGCGCTGGAGCTCGTCGCGAGACATCTCGCGCGGGTCGCAGCGCACCCCGCCTTTCGCGCCTCCGTACGGCAGCCGGAGCAGCGCGCACTTCCAGGTCATCCACATCGCCAGGGCCGCACACTCGCCCAGAGACACGTGCGGGTCGTAGCGGATCCCGCCCTTCGTCGGCCCGAGAACGCTCGAATGCAGGACGCGGTAGCCGGGAAAGACGGTCCAGGTCCCGTCGTCCCTCCGCACGGGCACGCTGACCATGACCGCGGTCTCGGGGTAGCGCATGCGCTCGGCCGCACCCGCGTCGACATCGGCGTGCGTGAGGGCCTCTTCGTACTGCGCAACGGCGGTCCGGAAGAGGTGTGTATCCCATTCGAGAGGCTGCTCCTCGAGCGAAATCTCGTCGATCCGGGACACGAAGTGAGTCTATTTGGGGCGCA